>CAJQLD010000067.1 GCA_905479095.1 uncultured Flavobacteriaceae bacterium | reverse complement strand
CTTTTATTTTTCAGTGCTACGATTTAGATCTTTCCTCTTTCCTCTTTCCTCTTTCCTCTTTCCTCTTTCCTCTTTCCTCTTTCCTCTTTCCTCTTTTGTCTTTTATCTTTTATTTTTCAGTGTTACGATTTAGATCTTTCCTCTTTCCTCTTTCCTCTTTCCTCTTTCCTCTTTCCTCTTTTGTCTTTTGTCTTTTATTTTTCAGTGCTACGATTTAGATCTTTCCTGTTTTATCTTTCTCTCTTTTCTTCTTTTTCTTAAATACTTTCTTACTTTTGCATTATAATTTTTTTTCATGGGCAACGAGATAAGTAAACGCTATTCACAACGAGGTGTTTCGGCATCCAAAGAAGATGTACATAAAGCGATAAAAAATATTGACAAAGGGTTATTTCCACAAGCTTTTTGCAAAATTGTACCCGACTATTTAACAAACGACGAAGACTACTGTCTCATTATGCATGCCGATGGGGCTGGGACCAAAAGTTCCTTAGCCTATATGTATTGGAAAGAAACGGGCGATATTTCGGTTTGGAAAGGCATTGCTCAAGATGCCCTCATCATGAATATCGACGATTTATTATGTGTGGGTGCAACCGATCATATCATGCTTTCTTCTACAATTGGACGCAATAAAAATGTCATACCAGGCGAGGTGCTATCAGCAATTATTAATGGAACCGAAGAACTCATAGAAGACCTCAAAGGATTTGGGGTGACCATTCATTCTACAGGGGGCGAAACAGCCGATGTTGGCGATTTGGTAAGAACCATTATCGTCGATTCAACTGTGACCGCCAGAATGCCTCGAAATAAAGTCATTAACAATGCCAATATTCAACCTGGCGATGTGATTGTAGGCTTGGCCTCTTTTGGACAAGCTACCTACGAGAATGCTTACAACGGCGGTATGGGAAGTAATGGACTTACTTCCGCTAGACATGATGTTTTTGATCACTATCTAGCTGATAAATATCCTGAAAGTTTCGATGCAGCAGTTCCAGAAAATTTAGTGTATTCAGGAAACATGAAACTAACAGACTCGGTTAAAGATTCGCCAATAGATGCAGGGAAATTAGTATTGTCTCCCACTCGAACCTACGCGCCAATTATCAAAGCAATTTTAGAGAAATATGACGCCCAATCAATTCATGGAATGGTACATTGTAGTGGCGGCGCACAAACCAAAATACTTCACTTTGTGAACGATTTACATATTATTAAAGATGCGATGTTTCCAGTGCCACCACTCTTTAAACTGATACAAGAACAATCCAACACCGATTGGAAAGAAATGTATCAAGTATTTAATTGTGGTCACCGAATGGAACTCTATGTACAGCCCGAGATTGCGGAGGAAATTATAACCCTTTCTAAATCATTCAATGTTGACGCTCAAATTGTAGGACGGGTTGAAGCTTCCACTTCCAAAAAGTTGACCATTACAAGCGAATTTGGAACCTTTGAGTATTAGGGGCGTTATTGTACCACAGTAAATCCATAAAAAATAGTACTTTTGCAACATAATTCTCCAAAGTAGATGTTAGAAAAAATACAAATAGTTAAGCAGCGTTTTGATGAAGTAAATGACCTGATCATCCAACCCGATATTATTTCGGATCAGAAGCGCTATGTACAACTCAATAAAGAATATAAAGATTTAAAAAAGATGGTCGATCTAGGTCTCATCTACGAATCTTTAAGGTCAAATATTGAAGAAGCTCAAGAAATTATTTCTGATGGCAGTGATGCAGAAATGGTTGAAATGGCCAAAATGCAAATGGAAGAAGCTAAAGACCAAATCCCTGCAATTGAAGAAGAGATGAAGGTTCTTTTAATTCCGAAAGACCCTGACGACGCCAAAAACATAGTGATGGAAATCCGTGCTGGAGCTGGTGGAGATGAAGCGAGTATTTTTGCTGGCGATCTTCATCGAATGTATACTAAATATTGTGAATCTAAAGGCTGGAAAGTGGAAGTGGTAGATTTTAATCACGGGACTTCCGGAGGGTTTAAAGAAGTGATCTTTGAAGTAAGTGGAGAAGATGTCTATGGCACCATGAAATTTGAAGCCGGCGTTCATCGGGTTCAGCGGGTCCCTCAAACAGAAACACAAGGACGTGTACACACCAGTGCAGCCTCTGTAATTGTATTACCTGAAGCCGAAGAATTTGATGTTCAACTCGATATGACCGAAGTAAGAATTGAACGTACAACTTCTACAGGACCCGGAGGACAATCGGTTAATACGACCTACTCTGCGATCAAATTACACCACGAACCGACTGGAATGATTGTGAGCTGTCAAGATCAAAAATCGTCTCATAAAAATTTAGAAAAAGCACTCAAAGTATTAAGATCCCGTTTATATGAAATGGAATTGGCTAAAAAACAAGCGGCCGATTCTGAGAAGCGAATGAGCATGGTATCTTCAGGAGATCGAAGTGCCAAGATTAGAACTTATAACTATCCACAAGGGCGTGTTACAGAACACCGAATTGGGCTCACTCTCTATGATTTATCAAATATTATTAACGGAGATATTCAGAAAATAATTAGCGAACTCATGATGGCCGAGAACACAGAGAAACTCAAAGCAGATACTGGCGTAATCTAATTGTATATGACAACTCAAGCACTTGTTTCTGAAATCAAAAAAAAGAAATCCTTTCTTTGTATAGGACTTGATGTAGATATGACAAAAATCCCCTCTCATTTATTAGAGTTAGAGGATCCTATTTTTGAGTTTAATAAGGCAATCATCGATGCAACACATCACTTGTGTGTGGCTTACAAACCAAATATTGCGTTTTATGAAGCCTACGGGTTAAAAGGGTGGACCGCTCTTGACAAAACTATTAATTACCTAAACATAAATTACCCTGAAATTTTCACCATTGCAGATGCCAAACGCGGCGATATTGGAAATACGAGTAGTATGTATGCCAAGGCCTTTTTTAAAGATCTGGCTTTTGACAGTGTGACTGTCGCACCATATATGGGGAAAGATTCAATAGAGCCATTTTTAGAGTTTCAAAATAAGCATACCATCATGTTGGCCTTAACGTCAAATACCGGGGCTTTTGATTTTCAAACGCTTTCTACAAACGGTCAGCCACTTTATCAAGCCGTTTTAGAAACATCAAAAGGGTGGAAAAACGCCCAAAACTTAATGTATGTTGTGGGTGCGACCAAAGCCTCCTATTTCGCTGAAATTAGAACAATCGTTCCTGATAGTTTTTTATTAGTGCCTGGCGTTGGAGCTCAAGGCGGGAGTTTGGCTGAGGTTTGTAAATATGGAATGAATGCTCAAATAGGTCTTTTGATCAATTCTTCGAGAGGTATTATTTATGCGTCTTCAGGTCAAGACTTTGCAGTACAAGCGGCTCAAAAAGCCCAGGTTCTACAATTAGAAATGGCAGATTTAATCCCTAAGGATTAATTACCTCCCCCTAAATAGTCAGCATCCAGTTTTTTTGTAATTTTTTAAATTTCTGTAATTCCTTCTTTAGAATGGACAAAAATTCACGACCATCACTATTACATTTTTCCAAACGATGGCAATTTTTGAACAATCGGTTGGTAAGGCCTCGTATCGATTCAGCATGCTGATGCTTTTGTTCTGAAAAACGCTCTTGTTGGACTCTCATGATGTGGGGCGCCAAAGAATCTGACTGACGAATGATGTCTCCTGAGAAATAAATAGAATTATCTTCACGTCCATTTGGATTTAAAACAGAAAGATCGGCATTCAAATATCCTGAGATCATTTTGGAAAGTGATCCTATCTCAATAGCTTTTTTATAAAAAGCTACATGCAATTCTGATGAATTTTGAAACGGCAACATTGATTTAATATTTACTTCAAAATTAGAGCAATATATCCTATGATGCATTTAAAATTTAAAGATAAATACGTTTATTCGTTTAATTTTTAATATTTTTATTTAAAATACATTAAATATGAAACTTGATGACCTCCATTCAAAAATACTAGAACAACTACAACGAAATGCCAGAATTTCAAATACGGCCATCGCCAAGCAAGTTGGCATATCATCACCAGCGGTTACAGAACGTATAAAAAAACTTGAGGATTCAGGAATTATCGAAGGCTACTATGCCAAAGTATCCCATTATGAAATGGGCTATGATTTTAGAGCTTTGATAACCGTCCGTGCGTTTGTGGGGCGACTCCAACCCTTTTTACATAAAGTAAAAACCTTGGACGAAGTCATTAATTGTTATCGCATTACAGGAAACGAAAATATTGTCATGGAAGTGGTCCTTCAAAATCAGCGTCATTTGGAAAAATTGATTGACCAACTGATTACTTATGGGGAAACCAAAACGCAAATTATTCTATCAAATGTAGTTTCGAATCATCCCATTTTAAAAAAGTAATTGTATTTTTAGAGGTATGAAAACACTACTTACTATTGGTCTGGCTTTATCGGGAATTATTTTTATGGGCTGCCACTCTCAGAAAAATTCAATTAAATCTCAATCTGAATTTCAAGAAGAACAAAATAGTTTTTTTAAAGATGCTTCTAAATCCCCATTAAAATCCAAGGATTTGAAAGCGTTTGAGGGTCTTGATTTTTTTCCAATTGATTCGATGTTTGTCGTAAAAGCGCAATTGAAACGTACACCCAACACTCCTTATTTTGAAATGAAAACCACCACAAATCGTGTGACCAGAGAGCGCGTTTTTGGCGTTTTATCTTTCACTATAAATGGCCAGCTCTTAAAACTTAAGGTGTATCAAAGTGAACCTAATGTAGATTCGGACACTGATTCAGACTATTTGTTCCTTCCTTTTTTGGATGCAACCAATGGAGAGACAACGTATGGCGGTGGGCGTTATATCGATTTAAGTATCCCCGCAACGGATGTGTTGATGATCGATTTTAATAAAGCCTACAATCCGTATTGTGCTTACAATGAAAAATACTCCTGCCCAATCGTGCCAAGAGAAAACTATTTGGCTTTAGAAATTAGAGCAGGCGTGAAACGGTTTAAAGATCATTAAAAATTTTTTGAAAGAAAGAACCCTAAAAATACCGCCAATAATCCAAGTCCAATGGACCCTAAGGTATAGATGAAAAAATTGGTAAAGTCTCCCTCTTTTAAAAACACTTGATTTTCATAAGCAAAAGCAGAGAACGTTGTGAATCCTCCACAAAATCCAGTCACTAACAGTAAGGTTTGATTCTCTGATAAACTGCTATTTTTTAAAGCCATTCCCATTAATATTCCGATCAATAGACTGCCAATAATATTGACAGAAAAGGTGCCCCAAGGAAACCCCTGAGTAGTGTTGTTGAAAATTTTTCCAACTAGGTATCTAAGTGCACTTCCTGTGCCGCCTCCAATAAAGACCAATAAAACCTGTTTCATTTTCTGTAGTTTTCGCTAAATTAAAAATAGATTCCTTAGAAACGTAATAAAATGATTTTAATTAGTTAATCAAAATAGATTATATTCGTAGACGTTTCAAATTTTACTTAACAAACTAAAAATTCAAACTCATGAAATTAATTTCTAAAATCGTGTTGGGTTCTATTGTTTTAGCCCAATTATTTTATTCTTGCAAATCGGATAGTAGTTCTGATATAGCCATGGATTCTAACTTTATAACCCTCACTTCTGAGGCTGATTTTCCAATCAAAGTAACTCAATTTGCTGACTTGAAAGTGTTGCGTTATCAAATTCCGGGTTGGGAAAACTTAACACTGAAAGAACAAAAACTTGTTTACTATTTAACCCAGGCCGGCCTATCGGGACGTGATATCATGTGGGATCAAAATTACCGTTATAATTTAACCATTCGTACCGCATTAGAACGGGTTTACACCACTTTTGAAGGGGATAAAACATCGGATGATTGGGTTGCTTTTGAGGTGTATTTAAAACGTGTTTGGTTTAGTAACGGAATTCATCACCATTATAGCAATGCGAAATTGACTCCTGAATTTTCAGCAGCGTATTTGACATCGATTTTAGCAACCACAAACACGACTTTAGAGGGTGAAGCTTTTGAAGTTATTTTTAACGACAAGGATGCAAAGAAAGTCAATCAAGCTAAAAACATAGATAACGTTGCGGAATCGGCCGTTAACTTCTACGGTCAAGGCGTAACAAACGCCGATGTTGAATCGTTTTATTCGAAAATCGCTTCACCAAACCCCGACAAACCCTTGTCTCATGGGTTGAATTCTCAACTGGTAAAAATCAATGGAGAACTTCAGGAACGTGTTTATAAATCTGGCGGATTATACGGCGAAGCGATCGATGAAATAGTGAAGTGGTTAGAATTAGCTAAAGGGGTTGCTGAAAATCAGGCGCAAGGCGATGCGTTAGGATTATTGATTCAATATTATAATACAGGAGATTTACAAACTTGGGACGACTATAATGTTGCATGGACGTCTGCAACCGAAGGAAATATCGATTATATCAACAGCTTTATCGAAGTCTATAATGATCCCTTAGGGTATAGAGGTTCGTATGAAACGATTGTACAAATTAAAGATTTTGACATGTCGGCCAAAATGGCGGTTTTATCTGAAAACGCCCAATGGTTTGAGGATAACTCTCCATTATTTCCAGAGCACAAAAAGAAAAATGTTGTGGGTGTAAGCTATAAGACAGTCAATGTTGCTGGTGAAGCTGGAGATGCGTCACCAACCACTCCAATTGGTGTAAATTTACCAAATGCAAACTGGATTCGTGCGGCGGTTGGGAGCAAGTCAGTTTCCTTAGGAAATATTACAAATGCGCATGATAATTCTGGGAGTTCTGGAAGACTTAAAGAATTTGTTCATGACGATCAAGAATACGAATTAGAAAAATTATATGGTCAACCAGCCGATAAGCTGCACACCGCACTTCATGAAGTGGTTGGGCATGCGTCTGGACAATTAAATCCCGGGGTTGGAGAAACTAAAGAAACCTTGAAAAATTACGCCTCTACTTTAGAGGAAGGGCGTGCAGATTTGGTAGGGCTTTATTATTTATACAATCCAAAAATACAAGAGTTAGGCTTGGTCGCCGATTGGAAATCAATTGGGACAGCTGCATTTGATGGATACATCCGAAATGGATTAATGACCCAGCTCATTCGATTAAACCTAGGGGATGAGGTCGAAGAAGCGCACATGCGAAACCGTCAGTGGGTGAGTGCATGGGTTTATGAAAAAGGACTTAAGGACAATGTGATTGAAAAAGTGATTCGCGATGGAAAAACATATTTCAATATCAATGATTATGAAAAATTACACGATCTATTTGGTCAGTTGCTTCGCGAAACACAACGGATCAAATCTGAAGGAGATTTTGCTGCGGTTCAAGCCCTCGTAGAAGGCTATGGCGTTAAAGTTGATCAAGCGATTCATGCCGATGTTTTGGAGCGTAATAAGCAATTTACATCAGCGCCTTACAGTGGGTTTGTGAATCCCGTATTGGTGCCTCAAACAAATTCTGAGGGTGCGATTACTTCAATAGAGGTAAAGTATGTAGAGAGTTTTGTAGGTCAGATGTTGAACTATTCTGCGAACTATAGTTTTTTACCAGAGATCAACTAATCTGTTTTAATTCAACTCTTATAAAAAGTCACTTATCCAAAAAGGGAAGTGGCTTTTTTTAGTAGCCTAACACAAATTTTATAGCAGCAATGCCGGCTATAAAGCCAATAAAAGCTAACAATACCCATAAACTTCCTTTGTAATATTTTTGATGTAGGGCAAAATCCTTGCGATAGGCGTAGATAATAACGCCTGTAAAAACAATGGCAAATAGGATTCCGAAAATTAGTTGTCCTTGACTGAACATAATTATGTATTTTTAGGCTTATAAAGTGTGTCAAATTTATAAAAAATTATAAGAATCTCAGCATGTTTGCCCTCCCATCTTTGGGGTGTTGAAATGTATAAAAACTAACTAATTATGAAAGATAAAATAAAAGCAGTTCAACAATTTCACGAAGCCTTTAAAATTGGGTATAGAACTTCTCTAAAAGCCGATTTAGGTTTTTCTAAAAACACCCTTCGCTTTGATTTGATGAAAGAAGAAAATGAAGAATATTTAGAAGCGGCCAATAATAACGACATGGTAGAAGTGGCAGATGCGTTAGGAGATATGCTTTATATCCTTTGTGGAACCATTATCGAACATGGAATGCAGCACAAAATAGAAGCGGTTTTTGAAGAAATTCAGCGTAGTAATATGAGTAAATTGGGTGAAGATGGCCAGCCTATCTATCGAGAAGATGGAAAGGTATTAAAAGGCCCCAATTATTTTAAGCCTCATATTCAACAAATTTTGGAATCCTAACCTCTATACGTTAACAGTCCAACCAAATAAATCCTCGGCTTTATTGGTCTGAATATCGGTGATGCGGTTTTTTAATCGTTGAGCGATTGGGTTTTCAAGTTCCGGTAAGTTATAATCGGTGTCTTTGAACCCAAATCCGGCAATCGGAGAAATGACGGCTGCAGTTCCTGCTCCAAACATTTCTTTTAAACTTCCGTTTTCAGAGGCCTCGATGACTTCAGTTACTGTGAATTTTCGAACGTCCACTTTGATACCTTCGTCTTTGGCGATGTCAAGAATACTTTTTCGTGTAATACCATCTAAAATTCGGTCACTCGTTGGTCCGGTGATAAGAGTGTCGTTGATACGAACAAAAATATTCATCGCACCGGCTTCTTCAATATATTCGTGGGTGTTATCATCGGTCCAGATGACTTGATCGTAGCCTTTGTCAATCGCTAATTGTGTTGGATAAAATTGACCAGCATAGTTACCACCTGCCTTTGCAAATCCAACGCCACCATTCGCCGAGCGTGAGTAGTTTTGTTCAATCAAAACTTTTACTTTTCCTGCAAAATAGGCACCTGAAGGTGCTGTACAGATAATAAATTTATAAGCATCCGCAGGAGAGGCATGAAATCCTTCGCCTGTTGCAAATATGATGGGTCTAACATACAATGAGCTCCCATCTTGAGTAGGGATCCATTGGTCGTCGACTTTAAGCAATGCTTTTAAGCCGTCCATGAATACCGTTTCTGGTAATTCGGGAATTGCCAATCGTTTGGCAGAAATATTAAAACGTTTAAAGTTTTCATCGGGTCGAAATAACCAGGTTTTTTTATCAGAATCTTTGTAGGCTTTCATGCCTTCGAAAATAGATTGTCCGTAATGAAAAATCTTTGAAGATGGCATTAATGAAATGGCCTGATAAGGCACAATTTCAGGAACACCCCAAGCACCATTTTTATAATCACAGACCAGCATATGATCAGAAAATTCGGTTCCAAATCCAAGGTTTTTAAAATCTATTGAGTTGATTTTTGATTGCTGCGTTCGTGTTATTTTTATTGAATCCATAATAAGGGTATTACTATTTAGCCTTATACAAACTTACAGAAATTAATATTTAAAAAAAATCAAACTTCCAAAAGTTTGAAATTTATATTTTATCTTCGATTTTTAATTAAAATATTCACTAATTTTCGATGGATATCTGTATTGAATGAAAATAAGCTGAGCAGATGATCAAAGCACCAAATTCCGTTTCATCTCTTTTGGCTCTAAAATTTTGAAATGGATCAATTTAAAAGCGTTAATAGCAACTAATAATGAAGCGATCTATAGTAACTACGGGCGACGGTTCAAAAACCATTCAAATTGAAGATTGGGATGAGCAATACCACTCAATTCATGGTGCCATTCAAGAAGCGCAGCATGTTTTTATAAAAATGGGATTACATCATTTTCTGAATTCACACAAACCGACAGTCCTCCATATTCTTGAAATTGGATTTGGGACGGGCTTAAATGCCTTTGTCACAGCTCTAGAAGCGTACACTCAGAATATTCAAATTCACTATGAAGGCGTGGAGGCTTATCCTGTTCAGTCAGAAGAATTATCACACTTAAATTATGCTTCTTTACTGGCACAGGATCAATCCCCTGTTTTTGATACATTACATCAAGTTTCTTGGGAAGATTTGCATGTTATTACGCCTCATTTTTCTTTAAAAAAACGATTACAATTTTTCAACGAATTAGAAGATCAAAACTCCTTTGAACTTATTTATTTTGATGCCTTCGGCGCTAGAGTTCAACCAGATCTATGGACGGAATCTATTTTTAAACGCATGTATGATGCACTGAAGGAAAACGGCGTTTTGGTCACTTATGCGGCCAAAGGCAGCGTGCGTCGCGCCATGCAAGCCGTTGGATTTATTGTCGAACGATTGGAAGGGCCTCCAGGAAAACGAGAAATGTTAAGAGCGACCAAGCCGTCTAAAGGTTGTTAGTATTATCTTAATGAAATTGATGTGGAAGCTTAAAGTAATGTTAAACCTTTGATAATTCATTTATTTACGAAGTTGTTATCATTAATTTAGCAGGGATGGGACAAACACTATTGATCACAGGAGCGACGGGATTAGTTGGTAAAGCATTGGTAAAGAAATGTTTAGCCCACGGAGATACGGTTCATTATTTGACGACTCGTAAATCAAAAATAAAGTCTGAAGCCAATTACAAAGGGTTTTATTGGAATCCGCAAAAAAACACCATTGATACTGCTTGTTTTGATGGGGTTGAGGTTGTTATTAATTTAGCAGGATCCTCCATTGCTCAACGTTGGACCAAGGCCGCAAAAGCATCCATTTTGTCCAGTCGAACGAATGCCTTAGAGTTGATACATTCAAGTATTGAAACTCATAAGTTTCCGATTCAACAGATTATTTCAGCAAGTGCAATAGGTATTTATCCCGATTCTAAAACGCGGTATTACGAAGAAGAGTTTCAAGGAACTGATGCCAGTTTTTTACGAACGGTTGTGAAGTCTTGGGAAGGTCGTTTAAAACCATTTCAATCTTTAGGAATTAAAACTACGGCAGTTCGTATTGGAATAGTGCTCGATGCAAAGGAAGGTGCTTTGCCTAAAATCATGGGGCCTATCAAACAGTACATCGGATCTGCTTTAGGTACTGGAGAGCATTGGCAATCGTGGATTCATATTGATGACTTAGTACGATTGTTTAGATTTGTATTAGAATCAAAGTTAGAAGGCGTTTATAATGCCGTAGCTCCCAATCCAGTTCAGCAAAAAGACCTTGTGAAATCTATTGCCAAAATTATTAAGCGTCCACTTTTTTTTCCAAAGGTCCCTGAATTTGCACTTCAAATGCTTCTAGGTGAAATGAGTGCAATCGCCCTCGAAAGTCAACGTGTGTGTTCCAAAAAAATTGAAGATGCTGGGTTTCAATACCAGTATCATGAATTAGACGTGGCTCTCGAAAATTTGTTGTAAGGATTCGTTTCTAATTCCATTTCCCATTCCTAAAATTAACTTCCGAAAAATACTTTGTGACATTTTGACATTTTATTAATAATGGCAGTACTTTTGCCATGGATTAAAAAATAAACATTAATTACCCAAAGCGTACATACATACAATGAGTAAAAAAGAAAGCAAAAAGGAAGTTGAAACTCCTGAAGAAACGACGATCAATGAAACAGCCACTGAGACCACTGAAGCCACTGTTGAGCTTACAGTTGAGGAACAATTGGCCGCAGATTTAGCACAAGAAAAAGATAAATTTTTAAGACTATTTGCCGAATTTGAAAACTACAAACGCCGTACCACAAAGGAACGTGTTGAGTTGTTTTCGACTGCCAGTCAAGAGGTCATAAAAGCATTACTTCCAGTGTTGGATGATTTTGATCGTGCTTTGCTAGAAATGGCCAAAAGCGAAGAAACTGAATTATCTAAAGGCGTTGAGTTGATTAAAAATAAATTTTCTTCGACTCTTGAACAAAAAGGGTTGACCATTGTTGAGGTCAGTAGTGGCGATTTGTTTAATGCAGATGACCACGAAGCAATCACTCAAATTCCAGCACCATCAGATGCGATGAAAGGCAAAATTATTGATGTGATCGAAAAAGGGTATAAGCTAGGGGATAGGGTGATTCGTTTTCCAAAAGTAGTGATTGGAAACTAATAAATATTAAGATATAAAATTTCAATACTGAAATGGCAAAACGTGATTATTACGACACATTAGGGATCCAAAAAGGCGCCTCAGCTACAGAGATCAAAAAAGCTTACAGAAAAATGGCGGTTAAATTCCATCCGGACAAAAATCCAGATGATAAATCAGCCGAAGATAAATTTAAAGAAGCTGCAGAAGCCTATGAAATATTAAGTGATCCCGATAAGAAAGCGCGTTTTGATCAATATGGTCATCAAGCCTTTGAAGGAGGTGGTGGCCGTGGAAGTGGGCACATGAATATGGATGACATTTTTAGTCAGTTCGGCGATATTTTCGGCGGCGGTGGCGGTGGAGGCTTTGGAGGTTTTGGTGGCGGACAGCGTCAACGAGTGATGAAAGGGAGTAACCTTCGGATTCGTGTTAAATTGACCCTCGAAGAAATTGCCAACGGTGTTGAAAAGAAAGTTAAAGTCAAAAGAAAAACGCAAGCTAAAGGCGTGACTTATAAAACCTGTTCTACTTGTAATGGACAAGGGCAAGTGACAAGAATTACCAATACGATCTTAGGGCGTATGCAAACAGCTTCTCCCTGTAATGCCTGTGGTGGTACAGGACAAAGTATCGATAAACGGCCTTCTAATTCCGATGCTCAAGGGTTTGTAACTGAAGAAGAAACAGTCTCCATTAAAATTCCAGCGGGTGTGGTCGATGGCATGCAGTTAAAAGTTACTGGAAAAGGAAATGCGGCCCCTGGAAATGGGATTTCGGGCGATTTATTAGTCGCTATTACCGAGGAAACACATCCTACCCTACAACGTGAAGGCGATAATTTACACTATGATTTATATGTCAGTGTACCCGAAGCAATTTTAGGAGATTCGATCGAAATTGATACCGTGACGGGTAAAGTCCGCTTGAAAATTGAAGCGGGTGTACAATCCGGTAAAATATTACGTCTTCGAGGAAAAGGGATTCCAAACATCAATGGCTATAGCCGTGGTGATTTGTTAGTACATATCAACGTATGGACCCCAAAAACCTTGAGCAAAGAACAAAAAACCTTTTTTGAAAAAATGAAATCGGACGAGCATTTTTCTCCAAAACCAGAAAGCTCTGACAAATCATTTTTTGAAAAAGTAAAAGATATGTTCTCATAAAAGACGGTTTTAATAACTCATGAGCGAAGCAGCAAACCCCCATTACTCTCAAAATGAGGAGCGATTAAATGTCCTTACACATGCTTTTGGGCTTTTATTAAGCGGGATTGCATTGCCATTTCTGATTGTCAAATCGTTGGATTACGATGGATTTTGGAAACCCGCAAGTTTAATTATTTATGGGGTCAGTTTGATTGTTTTATATGCAGCTTCTACTTGGTATCATTCCGCAAAAGACCCTCAACTAAGACGGAAATTAAATATTTTTGATCATGCTGCGATCTATGTTTTAATCGCAGGCACCTATTCGCCTTTTACACTTTTAGTATTGGAAGGGACTTTGGGATGGGGTATTTTTGGATTCACTTGGATTTTTGCTTTTAGTGGCGTGATCCTAAAACTATTTTACACGGGACGGTTTGACAAACTCTCCACACTTCTGTATGTTTTAATGGGCTGGCAAATTATGTTTGTGATCAATCCGCTTATGGATCGTTTACCCACAGAAGGGTTACAGCTGTTATTTGCGGGTGGCGTATTTTATACGGTAGGTGCATTTTTGTATTCGATGAAAAAACTCCACTACAACCACGCCATCTTTCATGCCTTTGTTGTCATGGGGAGTATCTGCCATTTTTTCAGCGTTTTTTATTACTTGTAACGACTCATTCTATAATTTCGTAGTCGATACTTAGTTTTCGTAAAGCTCTTAAAGCTGACGCTGTATTTTTGTCCGCTACTTCTATATCCACAGCATCGCCATCTAAGAGAATCTCAGTAAGCTCATTGCATAAGGACTGATTCATCTGCGATGAAATTTCTAAAATACATTTGGAAATCGCTCTTTTATCGGGGCGTGGTGCGTCACAAGACAGTAAGTTTAGTTTCATCTGTTTATTGTTTTAAGAATCCTATTTGCTTGTCTGCCACAGGCAGGTTCGCTAGGAATCATTTTTTTTGAGTTCGCCTGTTTTAATAGGTACGA
>CAJQLD010000066.1 GCA_905479095.1 uncultured Flavobacteriaceae bacterium | reverse complement strand
GTACTCAAGGCGGGAATCGAACCCGCACGTCTTGCGACATTGGATTTTGAATCCAACGTGTCTACCAATTCCACCACTTGAGCCTAAGTAGATTGCAAAACTATAAAATTATTTCTATAATCATATAAAAATAGTCACTTATATCCTTTAAGAGTTCAAATAAAGTTCTAAATTTGCAGCTTGAATAAAAAATCAATTTAAAGCTCTCAAAAACAGAACGCTATCATGTCTAACGTCATTCCAGAACCAAAAATATTCGCCTGTACCAATACCATGGTCTTAGGGAAAAAAATTGCGGCGTCCTACGGAATCCCTCTGGGAAATGTCATTACATCGACCTATAGTGATGGCGAATTTCAGCCGTCTTTTGAAGAATCTATTCGAGGAACACGGGTGTTTTTGATTGGTTCTACCAATCCAGGGCCGGAGAATTTAATGGAATTATTGCTGATGTTAGATGCTGCTAAACGCGCGTCTGCCAGACATATTACCGCTGTCATTCCTTACTTTGGATGGGCACGACAAGACCGAAAAGACAAACCAAGAGTGCCCATTGCTGCTAAATTAGTGGCTAAAATGCTAGAAACAGCGGGCGCCACTCGGATCATCACGATGGACTTACACGCCGATCAAATTCAAGGATTTTTTGAAAAACCGGTCGATCACATGTTTGCATCCACCATCTTTTTACCGTATTTACAAAGTTTGAATCTGGATAACCTCACCATAGCATCTCCCGATATGGGCGGTTCAAAACGTGCCTATGCCTATTCAAAAGCACTAGGAAGTGATGTGGTTATTTGTTACAAACAACGGGCCAAGGCCAATATCATTTCTCATATGGAACTGATTGGAAATGTGACCGGGAAAAATGTAGTGTTGGTCGATGATATGGTCGATACGGCTGGCACCCTCACAAAAGCGGCTGACCTGATGATGGAACGCGGCGCACTCAGTGTAAGAGCGATTTGTACACACCCAATTTTATCGGGGAATGCCTACGAACGTCTCGAAAACTCAAAACTAGAAGAATTAATCGTCACCGATTCTATACCACTTTCTCAAGAAAGTTCAAAAATTAGAGTCTTAGGCTGTGCTAATTTATTTGCCGATGTCATGACTAAAGTGCATCAAAATAAATCGATTAGCTCACAATTTGTAATGTAAACAATTAAACAATAACTATAAATCATGAAATCAATTACAATTAACGGATCGAAAAGAGAAAGCGTAGGCAAGAAACCAACTCAAGCCTTACGTAATGCTGGACACGTGCCTTGCGTATTATACGGAGGAGACAACCCAGTACACTTCTCAGCAGAAGAATTGGCATTCTCTAAACTAGTATACACACCAAATGCACATACAGTTGTGATTGCTTTAGGAAGTGAGACTTTAAACGCTGTTTTACAGGACATTCAGTTTCATCCCGTAACAGATCGTATCTTACACATCGACTTTTATCAATTATTTGATGATAAAGAAATCGCTATGGACATTCCAGTTCACGTAATTGGAAAATCTTTAGGAGTCGCTAATGGTGGATCGTTACGAAGAAACAGACGTAAACTAAGAGTGAAAGCTTTACCAGTAAACTTACCGGATTTTATTGAAGCGGATGTAACGCCACTTAAAATCGGAGGAAAACTTACGGTTGCTGAATTGGCAAACGATGCTTATAAGTTTTTACACCCAGACAACACTGTTGTGTGTCAAGTGAAACGTTCTAGAGTTTCTATCGACGTTGAAGAAGAAGAAGAAGAAGGAGAAGAAGGTGCGGAAGCAGCTGCACCAGCGGAAGGTGCTGCACCAGCAGACGCTTAAACCGTTTCCTTTTAAATCATTATTTACAAAAGCATTCTGTTATTCAGAATGCTTTTTTTATTTTTACACACTATGAACGCATTTGAATGGTTCTTTAAAAATAAACCCAGTACAAATACTGCTACGGAGATGTCAAAAAAATATTTGATTGTTGGATTGGGAAATATTGGTGCCGACTATGTTAGCACTCGTCACAATATTGGATTTAAGGTCGTAGAGAAATTTGCGCAGCTCAATGAGGCTGTTTTTGAAACCAGAAAACTTGGCGATCTGGCAAGTTTTAAATTTAAAGGCCGCACGTTTCTACTTCTAAAACCAAATACCTATATGAATCTCAGCGGAAAAGCCGTGAAGTATTGGTTAGAAAAAGAATCCATTCCACCTGAAAATCTATTAGTAATCACAGATGATCTAAATTTACCGTTTGGAACCCTTCGTCTTAAAATGAAAGGCAGTGCTGGTGGGCATAATGGGTTGAAAGATCTACAAGACAAGCTCAACACCTCCCAGTACAACAGACTCCGTTTTGGAATTAGTGACGAGTTTGCAAAAGGTAGACAAGTTGACTATGTGCTTGGCGAGTGGACTTCCGAAGAGGCTGAAAAGCTCAAAGAACGTTTGGAGCAATGCGCCGAATTCATCAAAAGTTTTGTGATGGCAGGCGTTCAGAATGCCATGAATACCTTTAACGGCACCTAGCGCTCACTCTTATTTTATAAGAATACGTTTTGTCATTTGTTGACCTCCGTTGCTGGAAACTGTCATCAAATAGACCCCAGCTTGTGTGTTTTCTAAGTGGATCGTTTGATTGAAGTAATTACAATTTTCAAACGCTTTCTTATAAATCTTTCGTCCTCTAAGATCAAAAACACGGACTTCAAAATCGGTTGTATCTTTAGTTTGAAACTTGACGTTAAAGCTTCCTTTGTTTGGATTTGGAAAAACAGAGACGGTATCAAATTCTAGAGAACTGATACTTAAAACCCCAGACTTGAAGTCCGATTCTATAGTAGCGAGGTAGGCCTCTGCTACTGTAATTTGTCCTTGAGTAAACATATACATACAGGAATCATTAGCGTAGTCCATAAAGTTCATAGTTAAGGCTTTTTCATTGGGGTCACAAGCCTCAAAACTTCCAGGGCTTGGACAGTTTGTGTGATCCACTTTGATATTGGGCGTGTCGGAGATGCCATCATCAGAAGTGCAACTTTTTCCGGCAAATGGATGTTTTAAATTTAAAAAATGTCCAATTTCATGTGTGACGGTTCGGCCTAAATGGTACGGAGATGTTGGGACTGTATTCGAGTCCACACATCCTGTTCCCGATCCAAATACATCATGACGTATCACCACAGCATCTCCTGACTGAACACGACCACCTATAGGCGAAAACCCCAATAAACTGTTGTCAATGAAGTTTCCAATCACGATGTTGAGGTATCCCGCCCACTTAATGTCAGACACGAAAGGCCCTTCGATGGAAAAAGTGCCACCTTGCCCCCCAAAATCATAGCCAATCGTCACAGCAGGCTCGCCCTCTACCAAGTCTGTATCCGTATTGGCAGGATGGTTTAAAGTCGCAATTTTAAATTGGACATTTGTATTTCCATTATTGATCCCAGGATAAAATGAGCTTGCAGCGGTCCAAAGATTGAAATCGGAATTCGTCGCAGTATAATCAGCATTTAAAATGTTTATTTGGTTTTGAGCTAATGCTTCTAAACAACTACGGTCCGATTCTAATCCATTTGGAAAATGGACAGCGACTGGAATTCTAATTGGTGCTATTTCTCCAAACTGAGTTGTTTTTGTGGTGCGTTTCTCTAGGTTTGATTTAAATTGAGCTTGACGGGCGTTGTGCATTTTCGAGGACTCTGGACTACGAAGGATCTTTGCCATTAATTCATCGGAACCACAGCGGCGTTGTTGCGCCCAACAGAGGCTAGAGAAACTAATAAAATAAACGACTATAAATTTTAAAGATAGAGAAGCGTTGGGTTTCATCAGGAGGTAGGTATAAAGAGGATTTCAAAGGGGTTATAACCCGAAAGGTACTAATTATTTTTTTATTCAAAAAAAAGAGCGCAACGCACTTTAAAAACGAGGGCTTTTTTTATCTTCGTTTATTATATTTTCTGTCATAAAATTTAGCTTTGAAAATAAAAACTGCTGCAGATTACAATCAAATTAAAGATTCCGTTGTCACTATAGGTACTTTTGACGGGGTGCATATTGGGCATCAGAAAATCATCAATCGACTTGTTGCGATTGCGGATGCCGAGCAGCTTCAAGCATTGGTTTTGACCTTTTTTCCGCATCCTCGAATGATTTTGCAGAAAGATTCTTCTATAAAACTCATCAATACAATAGATGAAAAATCAAATTTAATGCTGGACTTAGGAGTCGATCATTTAGTCATCAAAGCGTTTACAAAAGAATTTTCAAGACTAACGGCTCTCGAATATGTCCGAGATGTGTTGGTCAATAAGCTACACGTTAAACACATTATTGTGGGCTACGACCATCATTTTGGTCGAAACCGGACAGCAGATATCAAAGACCTCAAAGAATTTGGAGAATTTTATGGTTTTAAAGTCACCGAAATTAGTGCGCTTGAAGTGGGCGATGTGGCCGTTAGTTCTACCAAAATTAGATCCGCTTTAAAAGAGGGTGCTATCAAAGTTGCAAATCAATTTTTGGGCTATAATTTCATGTTAAATGGAACCGTTATTAAAGGAAAAGGACTGGGGAAAACCATTCAATTCCCAACCGCCAATCTAAAAATTGAGGAAGCCTATAAGCTCATCCCAAAAAACGGCGTATACCTCGTACAATCCAGGATTGACTCCAAATTAGCGTATGGCATGATGAATATTGGAACCAATCCAACCGTTAGCGATTCAGACCAATTATCAGTCGAAGTCTTTTTCTTTGATTTTGATAAAAGCCTCTATGATCAATCCCTCACTATTGAGGTATTGGATCGAATTAGAGATGAGCAAAAGTTTTCAGGACTGGCGGCCTTAAAAGTACAATTAGAACAGGATCGCCTAGAGGCTTTAGCCAAAATTGATGGATTCAAGAAAAACTAATTCGATTTAAAGGTAAAACCAATTCTTGTTATATTCTAAATGTTTAAATTTACCACTTAAAATAATTACGATGTTACAAGTTTCCTATATAAGAGATCACCAAGCAGACGTTATAGAACGTTTAAGTAAACGGACTAGCGACGCCAAAACTCTCATTGATGAGGTCATACAACTCGATGAATCCCGTCGAGGACTTCAAACAAAAGTGGATAAGATTTCTGCAGAATTAAATGTAATCTCTAAAGAAATTGGCGAATTATTTAAGTCAGGTCAAGCGCAAAAGGCAACGGAGTTTAAGCAAAAAACAGCCGAATTAAAAGAATCCAAAGTTTTACTTTCTGAGGATTTGAATCGTACCGCCGAAGCACTTCAAACGCTCTTATATAAAATCCCCAACCTTCCAAATCCGATTGTTCCTGCTGGAACTTCAGAAGAGGATAACGAAGAAATATTTAGTGCGGGAACCATTCCAACTCTCTCAAAAAATGCCATCCCCCATTGGGAGTTAGCAAAAAAATATGACATCATTGATTTTGAATTGGGGAACAAAATCACAGGAGCAGGATTTCCTGTCTATAAAGGAAAAGGCGCCCGTTTACAACGTGCTCTGATCAACTATTTTTTAGATAAAAATACGGCTGCAGGTTATGACGAAATTCAAGTGCCTCATTTGGTGAACGAAGCCTCAGGTTTTGGAACGGGTCAATTACCAGATAAAGAAGGGCAGATGTATCATGTTACGGCGGATGACTTATACTTAATTCCAACAGCGGAAGTTCCGGCTACTAATATTTTTAGAGATGTTTTATTACAAGAACACGAGCTTCCAAAAACACTCACCGCATACACGCCATGTTTTCGTCGTGAAGCCGGTAGTTATGGGGCACACGTTCGAGGCTTAAATCGATTGCACCAATTTGATAAAGTAGAGATTCTGCGTGTAGAGCATCCCACAAAATCTTATGAAGCGCTTGATGGTATGGTCGCGCACATCAAAACGATTTTAGAAGAATTAAAATTACCCTACCGAATTTTGAAACTCTGTGCAGGAGATTTAGGATTCACGGCAGCCTTGACCTATGATTTTGAAGTATTTTCAACGGCTCAAGATCGTTGGTTAGAAATTTCTTCAGTTTCAAATTTTGAAACGTTTCAAGCAAACCGATTAAAATTACGATTCAAAAACAGTGAAGGTAAATCGGAATTAGCACATACGCTCAACGGAAGTTCGTTAGCACTGCCACGGGTATTAGCAGGTATTTTAGAAAATTATCAAACCGATTCGGGGATTGAAATTCCTGAAGTTTTAGTGCCTTATACTGGTTTTTCGATGATTGATTAAGGATCATCTTGCTCTTGTTAGGCATTTATTAAAGTCATAAAAACGCATTAATGAAGTCTCTAGTTTGTCTTTTTTTTAGCATTTTCTGTTTGGTCGCCTCGGCACAAGTCGACCCAGCATTGGCCCAAGATTATTTTGAAAAAGGATCCTTTGAAAAAGCATTATCACTCTACAAAAAACTTTTAAAAAGCCCAAGTCCTCGAACAGATTATGCGTTTAAATTGATCGAATGTCATCAACAACTGAGTCAATTTAACGCTGCTCAAAAAGAGATTGAAACCTTAATGCGTCAATCTGATAATCCATTATATTTGGTTGAAATAGGGTATAATTTCCAGCTTCAAAATCAACCCACTGAAGCAAGCTCCTATTACGAAAAAGCATTGCAAGCTATTGAAGCTAAGCCAAATTATGTCTATGACGTAGCGCAACGCTTCGAAAAATATTCGCTCATCCAACCCGCTATACAGTCTTATGAAACGGCGCTTAAAAACAATATAAACGCAGTTTATTATCTTCAACTCGCAGGTTTGTACGCCGAACAGCAAAACATTGAAAAAATGATGGAGCGATATCTGGATTATGCCGAAATAAATTCAGCTTATGTCAATCGAGTCATGCGATTCCTCAGCGATTATATTTCAGAAGATGCCAGCCAGCCCTATAATCAACTTTTCAAAAAAGTACTGTTACGTAAATTACAAGCCGCTCCAAACATACTTTGGAATCAGTGGTTGAGTTGGCTCTACATCCAACAAAAGGAGTTTAAGAAGGCATTTGTTCAAGTCAAAGCAATTTATAGACGGAATCCAGAATCCTTACAGGGACTTATCAATTTAGCGGAGTCAGCAACCGAAGCATCGGCGTTTGAAACGGCGCTCTCTGTTTATGAATTTTTAATTCAAAATGCAACGGACACCCGTCTGGTTATACAAGCTAATTGTAGATTTTTGGAGCTTCAATTAAAACAGTCTCAATCTGATTTTGTAACGATTAAGGGTCGCTACGAAACCCTGTTAGATAGTTATCAATTTGGAATAGAAACGATTGATTTACAACTCTCATATGCACAGTTTTTATCATTTTATGACTCAGATTCTCAAGCTGCGATTCGGTTTTTAAAAAGCGCATTGAAAGCGAATTTATCCGATCTAGCTTCCGCCCAACTAAAAATGAAACTTGCCGATATCTTAGTGACTCAAAACAAATTTAATCAAGCCCTGATCTATTATACTCAAATTCAAATGCGCGTTAAAAACAGTACACTGTCTCAAGAAGCGCGTTTCAAAGCTGCTAAAACAAGTTATTATAAAGGTGATTTTGACTGGGCTGAAGCACAACTAAAGGTTCTTAAGTCCTCCTCGTCGCAACTGACCGCTAACGATGCCCTAGAACTGCAGCTCTTGATTTCAGATCACAAAGGCAGCGATTCACTTCATACCGCCTTAAAACTATATGCTAAAGCTGATTTGTTGATTATCCAAAATAACCCAATAGAAGCCATCGCTGTTTTAGATACGATTCTTAAGATTCATAAAACAGATCCTATTATCGATCAAACCTTGCTCGTTCAAGCACAGCTATACACCTCCCAGAAGGATTATCAAAAAGCGGAAGCAAATTACATCCAAATTATAACCGATTTTAAAACGGATATTTTGGTAGATGATGCCTACTTTTACCTAGCGGAATTATACAGAACTCAGCTCGGAAATACAGATAACGCGCTTCTTAATTATGAATCCATTATCTTTAACCATGAAGATAGCATTCATTTTGTAGAAGCTCGAAAACAGTACCGCTTTTTAAGAGGGGATACCATCAATTAATGACAACAAAATAACCAATGATAATTTACAACGTAACCGCCAATATAGACGACAGTATTCACGACGAATGGTTGGGGTGGATCAAAGCCCACATTCCAAAAGTATTGGCAACAGGCTTGTTTTTAAAAGCCACCTTTACAAAGGTTTTGGTCGAAGAATCTATGGGAGGATTAACCTATTCAATTCAGTATTTAGCCCACTCAAAAAAAGCGTTAGCCAGTTTTTACGAAAACCATGCGCCAGAATTTCAAGCGGAAGAATTGCAAAAATTTGCCGATAAAATGTTGGCATTCAGAACCGAACTAGAATGGATTGATGAATATACTGTAACCACGCACTAAATGATTGTAAAACCAAAAAAATACTTAGGACAACACTTTCTCAATGATGAACAAATTGCGGAACAAATCGCAGATACGTTAACTTTGGAAGGCTATGACGATGTTCTAGAAATAGGCCCAGGAATGGGTGTTTTGACCAAATATATCATCAAAAAGCCAATTACAACACATGTGATTGAAATTGACCCAGAGTCTGTAGAGTATTTACAAGCTAATTTTTTAAATCTAGCGCCCCGAATTATTCAAGAAAATGTCTTGAAGTTCGATTTTAGTGCCACATTTGGAACCCGTCCTTTCGCAATTATCGGAAATTTTCCGTATAACATTTCAACACAAATCGTATTTAAAACATTAGAAAATAGAGATCAAATCCCTGAGTTTTCTGGCATGTTTCAAAAAGAAGTGGCGCAACGTATTTGTGAAAAAGAAGGTAGTAAGGTGTATGGGATTTTATCGGTTTTAGTTCAAGCATTTTACGATGCGGAGTATTTATTTACCGTTCCCCCCTCGGTGTTTATTCCCCCGCCAAAAGTAGAATCGGGTGTTTTGAGATTGACTCGAAAAGCAGTATATTCTTTACCCTGTGACGAAAAATTATTTTTTAGAGTGGTAAAGTCTGCATTTCAACAACGCCGTAAAACCTTAAGAAATAGTTTAAAAACCTATAATTTATCGGATAATTTAAAAGCAAATACTATCTTTGACAAGCGCCCAGAGCAACTTAGTGTTGCCGCGTTTATTGAATTGACAACCGCAATAGAAACCGATCACTAACCAATTTAATTTTGGAAGAAACTAAGGAACATATCCCTTTTGAGATCACCGAAACCTTAATCGATGCCCTAAATGGATTCATTGATTCTAAGGATGATAAAGCCGTTTTGGAGCAATTACAAGACGTGCATTATGCAGATATTGCCGAAATCTTAGATGATCTAAATTTAGATCAGGCCACTTATATTATCAAGCTTTTAGATAGTGAAACCACGGCCGATGTTCTTGCAGAATTAGAAGATGATGTTCGTGAAAAAGTATTACAAAATCTTTCGATTAAAGAAATTGTTGAAGAAATTCAAGAACTCGATTCGGATGATGCTGCCGATCTTTTAGCTGATTTATCGCCCGAACGTAAGCGAAAAGTGATCGCCCAAATGGACGATAAAGAGCTGGTTGCTGATATTCAAGAGCTATTGGCGTATGACGAAGATACTGCTGGAGGACTCATGGCCAAAGAGCTGGTTAAGGTGTATGAATCCTGGACGGTTGCCGGTTGTTTGCGTAAAATTAGAGCCCAAGCCAAAGAGGTGAAGCGTGTACATTCGATTTATGTCGTTACTAAAGAAGAGAAATTGATTGGGCGTTTGTCTTTAAAAGATCTTTTAATTGCCAATAATGATGACAAAATAAAAGACATCTATATTCCAAAAGTAGATTCGGTTCATGTGGATGAAGATTCTGAAGAAGTGGCCAAATTAATGGCGAAATATGATTTAGAAGCCATCCCCGTCATCAATGACGATAAAGTACTTTTGGGACGTATTACCATTGATGATATCGTAGATGTCATTATCGAAGAAGCCGAAAAAGATTATCAACTGGCCGCTGGTATTACACAAGATGTTGATGCCGAAGATAGTATCCTCGATCTTACCCGAGCCCGATTGCCTTGGTTGTTTTTAGGACTGCTAGGGGGTGTTGGTGCCGCAGTGATTATGGGTGGATTTGAAACCATCATTGAAGATTTCCCTCTAATTTTATTATTCACTCCACTTATTGCCGCCATGGCAGGCAATGTGGGCGTTCAATCGTCAGCAATTATTGTGCAAGGTTTGGCGAATGATGAGGTGCGAGGAAGTGTCAATACTCGACTTATAAAAGAAATGTTTTTAGCCGCCTTAAACGGCGTTATTTTAGCCTTATTCTTATTCGCTTTTGTGTGGATTTGGAAAGAAGATATGCGCACCGCTTTAGCGATTTCATTATCTCTGGTCATTGTCATTATTGTTGCTGGAATTATCGGGACATTTATCCCACTATTTCTTCACAAAAAGGGCATTGATCCCGCCATTGCCACGGGACCTTTTATCACCACTAGCAATGATATTTTTGGAATCATGATTTATTTCTCTATTGCGAAACTCATCCTAAATATTTAAGATGAACGTTTTACATCTGGATACAAACCATTCCTTATTAATAGAACAGTTAGCGGCTTTAGGCTATGAAAATCACGAAGATTATACGAGTTCAAAAGACGCCATCGCAGCCAAAATTCACTTATATGACGGCCTTATTTTAAGAAGTCGATTTCGTATTGATGCGGCTTTTTTAGATTTAGCAACTAACCTAAAATTTATTGGTCGGGTAGGGGCAGGATTAGAAAATATTGATACAGACTATGCACAGTCCAAAGGCATCCATTTAATTTCAGCACCCGAAGGCAATCAAAATGCCGTTGGGGAACATGCCCTTGGAATGGTGTTGGCATTGTTCAATAAACTGAATATTTCAGATCAGCAAATCCGAAATGGGCTATGGCAACGCGAAGCCAATCGAGGCATTGAACTCGATGGGAAAACGGTTGGAATTATCGGCTATGGCCATATGGGCAAAGCATTTGCTAAAAAACTCCGTGGTTTTGAAGTCGAAGTCCTTTGTTATGATATCAAACCCAATGTAGGCGATGCAAATGCGCAACAAGTATCTCTTGAAACCCTTCAAAAAAAGGCACAAATACTAAGCCTTCATGTCCCGCATACCGAATTAACCAATCAAATGATTGATGCGTCATTTATCCAGAAATTTGAGCAGCCCTTTTGGTTAATCAATACTGCTAGAGGGAGTTGTGTGGTTACGGAAGCCTTAGTGGAAGCGCTAGAGTCAAAGAAAATTTTAGGCGCTGGATTGGATGTCTTAGAATACGAAAAATCATCGTTCGAAACGCTTTTTTCAAACGAGCCACCAGCCGCATTAAGTTATTTATTGAAATCAAAGAATGTGATGCTATCGCCTCACGTCGCAGGCTGGACGGTAGAGAGTCACCAAAAACTTGCGCAAACCATCGTTGATAAAATTGTCACTATTTTTCATTAAATTTAGAGCCATAATCGCTCCAAATCATGAAATCTACCGCAACGACTCCAGAGGAATACATCGCTCAACTCCCAGATGATCGAAAAGTACCCATTCAAAAATTAAGGCAAACTATTTTGAATCATCTCGATCCTGGTTTTTATGAATGCATCAATTATGGCATGTTGGGGTATGTAGTGCCCCACAGTCGATATCCATCGGGTTACCACTGCAATCCAAAGCAGCCATTGCCCTTTATGAATTTGGCGTCTCAGAAACATTTTATTGCAGTCTACCATTCAGGAATGTACGCCCAAAAAGAAATTTTTGACTGGTTTGTTGCAGAATATCCGAAGCATTGTTTATCTAAAATAGACATGGGAAAAAGTTGTGTACGCTTAAAAAAAATGAATGAGATTCCATATGCACTAATTGGTCAACTTGCCGCCAAACTATCTGTTCAAGAATGGATTACGATGTACGAAACCCAAATCAAAAAATAAGAAAACATGAAAAAACGTGTCACAGGTCTCGGCGGTATTTTTTTTAAAAGTACGGATTCAAAAGCAAGCAAAGCATGGTATGCGAAACACCTCGGTCTCCCTGTGGATGAATATGGTTGTACCTTTTGGTGGAAGGATGCGCAAGGAAAAAAAGCATCCACACATTGGTCGCCTTTTGAATCTGATACTACCTATTTTGAACCCAGCGAACAACCCTTCATGGTTAATTTTAGAGTCGAAAATCTTAACAATTTGATAACCGTTCTTAAGTCAGAAGGTGTTACTATTGTAGGCGATATACAAACGTTTGACTATGGGAAGTTTGCTTGGATCTTAGACCCTGAAGGGAATAAAATTGAGCTCTGGGAACCGATTGATAGTGCGTTTGAAAACTAAAAATAACATGAAAAACATATTAGTCCTTTGTACAGGAAATTCGTGCCGGAGTCAAATGGCGCACGGCTATTTAAACCAATTTGCAGCCAATCAAGCTAACGTTTACAGTGCAGGTATAGAAACACATGGGATCAACCCAGGGGCTGCCGCGATTATGAAAGAAGATGGAATCGATATTACTCACCACACTTCTAATCATGTGGATGAGTATGCAGAGGTCAATTTTGATTACATCATCACTGTTTGTGACCATGCGAAAGAAAACTGTCCATTTATAGCCAGCCCCAATGCAGTACGCTTACATCATGACTTTTTTGATCCGTCTAAATTGATTGGTCCCGACCAAGAAAAACACGCCGCATTCTTAAAAGCACGTACGGAAATTAAAGCGTATATGAAAGCGTTTGTAGCGGAGCGGTTTTAGATTAACTGTTCCCATTTTTGG
This sequence comes from uncultured Flavobacteriaceae bacterium, assembly GCA_905479095.1. Taxonomy (GTDB): domain Bacteria; phylum Bacteroidota; class Bacteroidia; order Flavobacteriales; family Flavobacteriaceae; genus Hel1-33-131. The sequence continues at coordinate 6,808 of CAJQLD010000066.1, read as the reverse complement.
TTTAGTAGATACGATCGTGCTCTATTGGATGGATTTCCAATAAGAATGAATTGGTCTTTTAACCATTTTCTTATAAGGGCTGCTGCACTTCTTTTAGAAATCCCTAAATGATTGGCTAATTCAGTGCTCGTAATTTCTTTCTGTTTTAGAAATAGATCCAATGCTGTACGTTGTTTTACGGATAATTCTCTTAGGAGGTCACTATTATCTTGCAGTTTTGGAGCTCTGTTTTCTTTTGATGACTCCACGATGTTAGTAAAAGAGATCGCCATTCCTTTCATGAAATATTTCAAAAAATAGGTAAGATCAGCCTGTGCTCTTCCCATATAATAATTGGGAATGTTTTCGACTGCCAAAGCATCATAATACCCTTGTAAGTTTTTTGCATAATAGGCTTCCAAAGAATAGATGCCTTTTAGTCCATAACCACCATAATGTAAAATATAATTGGTAATTAATCGAGCCGTCCTTCCATTTCCATCATAGTAGGGATGGATGGTCGCAAATTGATAATGAGCCAAAGCAGCTATAATGGCGACAGGAATTTTTCCATTTTCTAAAGATGTGTCAATCCAAGAAACAAGATCTTTCATCAAACCACTCACATCTGAAGCTTCGGGGGGCATATAAACAATAGCGCCTGACAATCCGTCTTTAATCATGTTTTGACCCTCTCTATATGCTGTCGCGCTCTTTCTCCCACTAAAAACCAATCCGTGTAGGGTTTGAATGGTTGTTTCAGTTAATGGTCTGTTATGTTTCGTTTCTAGATATTCTAATGCTTTGTAATAATTGACCACCTCTTTTTCATCGCGTTCCCGTTCAGGAAATACCCCTCCTTTTTTTGAAACAACTTCTTTAACTTGTTCCATCGTCAAACGGTTTCCTTCTATTTGAGTGGAGTAGTGCGTCGAAGCCAAGCGAGCGGATTTACGTAGCGAGCTTAAAAGCATGGCATTTATAGGAATCGATTCAAATTGCTTTTTACCAGTTTCTATCGCTACTAAATCTTGTGCAATAGCGACAGTAATGGTGTAGTTTGGTGAAAAAGGCATCCTTAAGTGTTTTTACGAAAGTACGATAAAACGTAATTAAAATGTGAATAAAACGTAATTAAAGTGTAAATAAAAACGGCGCTAGAAATCACTTAGTCTTCCTCCGAGGGCCTGTACTTACGTTCCAGCTCCGCTTGAAATTCTTCCATCACAGGGCGGACGGTACTATCTGGGAGATCGGCAATCCGAATATACATCAAACCATCCACGGCATTATTAAAAAGAGGATCCACGTTAAACGCAATCAAGCGAGCATTTTGTTTGATGTACTTTTTGAGGAGGACCGGCAGACGTAAGGCTCCGGGCTCAATTTCATCAATAAGTTTATCGAACTTATTCAGATCGGCTGCGGTGGCATCAAACACAAAATCTTTATCGGCATCCTTTAGTTTTACTTTGAATTCTTTTTTAGGGGTTACATACTGCGCTAAATACGGATCGTAATAATGCGACTTCATAAACTCAATCATCAACGATTTAGAAAAATTTGAAAATTGATTGCTAATACTCACACCCCCGATGAGGTATTTATGATCTGGAAACCGAAGTGTGGTATGTACGATGCCTTTCCAAAGTAGAAATAACGGCATTGGTTTTTGTTGATAGGCCTTAATGATAAATGCGCGCCCCAATTCAATAGACTGACTCATCATCTTGTGGAGCTCGGGCTCAAAACGAAACAAGTCTTGCAAGTAAAATCCATCGATCCCTTTTGCTTTATAAATGTCGGAACCTAACCCCATCCGATACGCGCCAGCTAGGCACTCGGCTTCCGCATCCCACAAAAACATATGGTGGTAATACTGGTCAAATTTATCCAAATCGATGGCTTTGTTGGTGCCTTCTCCAATATCTCTAAACGTGATTTCTCGCAGCCGTCCAATTTCACGTAAAATGTTGGGAATGTGGGCTGCAGGCGCTAAATAAACTTCGTAGTTTTTACTTGTTAAGAGGCGATGATTTTCGGATTTTAAAGCAGCGATTTCTAAACACATGATTGTTTTGGAAACTGGGGTTACAATTTTTTTTGCAGGCTTTATCGCTTTTAAACTGGAGGAGATATTTGTTAAGATTTTCACCTTTTCAAAAGAGTTTGAAAGCATATAGGTTTTTCGTCTGATAAAACCCGAAAAAGCGTCCAAAGTATCGTATTCTTTTTGGTCTTTTACGCTGATGGGTTTTCCGATTCTAACTTTAATAACACGATTTTTTTGGGTCAAAAGTTCCGATGGTAATTTGGCCGTCCTTAAAGTATTACTGATTCGTGATAAGCGATAAAATAACGGGCTATTTTTGGCATGAAAATAAATTGGAATCACAGGAACTTCAGCGCGTTGAATGAGTTTCATAGCGGCAGGTTCCCAAGGTTTGTCCACCAACAGTTTGCCATCTTTATAGGTGGAAACTTCCCCCGCTGGGAAAACCCCCAAAGGGTGTCCGTTTTTCAAATGAAGCAACGATTTTTTGAAGCCAGCAATACTAGATTTAGCATCTTTGTGATCCTCAAACGGATTCACGGGCATGATGTAAGGAACTAAAGGTTCAATTCGCTGTAATAAAAAATTGGCGATGATCTTAAAATCTTCACGCTGCTCGAGCATTAGTTTCAGTAATAATATACCATCGATGCCACCAAGGGGGTGATTAGAAACCGTGATGTACGCACCGTCTTTTGGAAGGCGTTTAAAATCTTCTTCCGGAATTTCAAAACGAATTTTAAAATCGTCCAATAGACCATTTAAAAACTCAAGATCCTGTTTGTGTTTATGGCGATTGTAGATTTTGTTAATGGTAGAAATCTTCAATACTTTCATTAAGATCCATCCTAAAAAAGTACCAATAACTCCATAGGAATCAACTTTGATGGCTTTGGCAATTTCTTTAGGGGTGACGATACTCATAGGTTAAGATACTTGTATTAAATGTCGACTTAGTGGGTTATGATTTGAACAATATCTGGCGTGATTTGTTTCAATAGCAGGTTTTTTCCAGCTTCTAATTCTTGGATCGATGCTTCTGTATAATGGCGAATGGTATATAATTTAACCCCTTTGTGAGACGCTACTTTATACTTCGCTTTTAAATGTAATAATAAACGCTCCAGAGTACCATAATTATTTTCAATACAGACCGAAAAACTAATGGCCGAATTTTGAATCATGCTAACTTTCATCTTATAATCGTGCAACAAACCAAAAATATGACGAAGGTTATCTTCTACGATGTATGAAAAATCTAAGGAGGAAAGCGAAATTAACACTTGATTTTGCTTTAAAATATAACAGGGTACTTTAGGCGTTAACTCGAATTCCTTTCCAACGATCGTCCCGTCATTTTCTGGATTTAAAAACGATTTGACATAGAGTGGAATCTCTTTACGTTGTAAGGGTTGAAGCGTTTTGGGATGGATCACCGTGGCGCCGTAATATGACAACTCGATCGCTTCTGTATAGGAGATACGATCTAACAAGACTGCATTTTCAAAATACCGTGGATCGGCATTGAGAACGCCAGGGACATCTTTCCAAATCGTCACGGACTTTGCATTTAAACAAAAGGCAAAAATTGCGGCCGTGTAATCACTCCCTTCTCGGCCAAGAGTGGTTGTGAAATTATGGACGTCACTTCCTAAAAACCCTTGAGTGATGTTTAATTTTGAAGGGTCAACTCGACTCGAAATTAAATCTTGTGTGTCGTTCCAATCTACAGTTGCGTTTCTGTAATAGTTATCGGTTTTTATAAAATTTCTAACATCTAGCCAGGTGTTTGTTAAACCAATATCATTCAAATAATGACTGATGATGGTGGTCGAAATCAACTCGCCAAACCCAATCACTTGGTCATATACAAAGTTATAATTGGGGGATTTGTTATGATCAAAAAACTGCACAACTTCTTGAAACAAAGCATCTACTTTTTCATAAACAGCATGTTTTTCGTTCTCAAATAAATCGAGGAGAATGTTATTGTGAAATTTCTTAACGTCTTGAATCGAGCTTTGAAGTTGGTGTTTGGCATCAAAATAATTTGAAATCACTGTTTCCATGGCATTGGTCGTTTTGCCCATTGCCGAAACAATAATAAGTGTGTTGCTGTGCCCCACAGTGGTCAGGACGCGCGCTAAATTTTTGACGCCTTGGGCATCCTTAACAGAAGCACCGCCAAATTTAAAAATTTGCATTAGTTTAGTTTATTTTAGTTTTGAGATGTAATTTTTCATGCCTTGTTCGTCGAGTTGAACCACATCCCAGTCTCGCATGACTCGGGCGCCTTTGTGTTCGTAAAACTCAATCGCTGGTGTATTCCAATCAATCACTTCCCAACAAACGCGTTTCACGCCTTGATCGTCGCCATAAAGAATCACTTGATCCAACAGGGCAGACCCAATTCCGTGTCCACGTACGTGTTCCGAAACAATCAAATCTTCTAGGTGTAAAACAGTGCCTTTCCAGGTTGAAAATCGGGTATAGACCAAAGCGATTCCAATAATTTTTTGGTCAGATTCCGCTACAAAACAATGAAATTCAGGGCTGCTTCCAAAGCCTTTGACTTGTAAATCAGCAGCTGTAACTTCTACGGCATTGGGTTCTTTTTCAAAGATAGCGAGTTCGGTAATCAAGTTTAAAACTTGTTCCATATCCTCCCTAACTGCATTTCGAATGTGATAGTTCATAATCTATGTTTGGTGATTCAAAGATACTCAAAAGCCTTTTATATTTCCTTAATAAAATACGAGCGAAAACGTTGTAGTTATCTAAAAAATTAGATATTTGCATAAATTTCATTACAAATGTCCCAAAAACATCAAACCCTCGGCGAATTTATCATTGAACACCAGTCGTCATTTAAGTACACTTCTGGCGAATTATCCCGACTCATCAACTCCATTCGGCTGGCCGCCAAAGTGGTGAATTACGAAGTTAATAAAGCAGGCTTGGTTGATATTTTAGGTACGGCAGGTGAGACCAATATTCAAGGTGAGCATCAACAGAAACTCGATGTCTATGCCAATGAAAAATTCATTCAAACCCTTGTCAATCGAAATATAGTTTGTGGGATTGCGAGTGAAGAGGAAGACGATTTTATTGCGATTAATAGCAACGATCAAAATCACCAAAATAAATACATTGTTTTGATGGATCCTCTCGATGGCTCATCCAATATTGATGTGAATGTCTCTGTGGGGACTATTTTTTCTATTTACCGACGGGTGACCCCCGTAGGAACACCGGTTCAACAAGACGATTTTTTACAGAAAGGCCGTGAACAAGTGGCCGCGGGCTATATTATTTATGGCACGTCGACCATGTTGGTGTATACCACTGGCGATGGTGTCAATGGCTTTACCTTAAATCCCGCCATTGGGACCTTTTATTTGTCACATCCTCAAATGCAATTTCCAGAAAGTGGAACCATATATTCGGTGAATGAAGGTAATTATAGTCACTTTCCACAAGGCATCAAAAACTATATTAAATACTGTCAGAAGGAAGAAGGCGATCGCCCCTATACCTCGCGCTATATTGGGTCGTTGGTGTCAGATTTTCATCGAAATATGATTAAGGGTGGGATTTATTTATACCCTACCAGTTCCAAAAATCCGAATGGAAAATTACGCTTGTTATACGAATGCAACCCGATGGCGTTTATTGCCGAACAAGCCCATGGAAACGCTAGTGATGGCCACACTCGAATTCTTGATATCACCCCTACAGAACTGCACCAACGCGTGCCATTTATTTGTGGTAGTAAAAACATGGTTCACAAAGTCGAAGAATTTATGAGTGCCGCTGCGAGTTCTTAAGTATTTAATTCTTAGATAGTCTAAAAGGAAGGTTGTAACTTTGTCGAAATTATAATTGGAATGCACAAAGCAGGTTTTGTTAATATTATTGGAAATCCAAACGTCGGAAAATCCACCTTGATGAATGCCTTTGTAGGCGAAAAATTATCCATTATTACGTCCAAGGCGCAAACCACCCGTCACCGAATTTTGGGGATTGTTAATGGCGATGACTTTCAGGTGATTCTATCGGATACACCCGGGATTATCAAACCCGCCTATGAATTACAAAGCTCCATGATGGACTTTGTGAAATCTGCTTTTGAAGATGCCGATATTTTGATTTATATGGTTGAGATTGGGGAGAAAGAACTAAAAGACGAAGCGTTTTTTAATAAGATTACTGCCTCCAAAAAACCCGTTTTATTGCTGTTAAACAAAATTGATACTTCAAATCAAGAACAATTAGAAGAACAAGCACAGCTATGGCAACAAAAAGTTCCGAATGCGGAGTTTATAGCGATCTCTGCTTTGGAAGGCTTTAATGTGAAAAATGTGTTTGACCGTATTTTGGAGTTATTGCCAGAATCACCCGCTTACTATCCTAAAGATCAACTGACGGACAAACCCGAACGATTTTTTGTCAATGAAAAAATCCGTGAAAAGATTTTAATCCACTACAAAAAAGAGATTCCTTACGCCGTTGAGGTCGATACCGAAGAATTTTTTGAAGAAGAAGACATCATCCGGATGCGATCGGTCATCATGGTCGAACGTGAAACCCAAAAAGGGATTATTATTGGACATAAAGGCATCGCACTCAAACGTGTGGGTGTGGAGTCTCGAAAAGATTTAGAGAAATTTTTTGGCAAACAAGTCCACTTAGAATTGTATGTGAAAGTGAATAAAAACTGGCGTTCTAACCAAAACCAACTCAAGCGTTTTGGGTATAATAATTCTTAAAAGTCTT
>CAJQLD010000065.1 GCA_905479095.1 uncultured Flavobacteriaceae bacterium | reverse complement strand
GGACCCTCTGATTATGAGTCAGATGCTCTAACCAACTGAGCTATGGGACCAATACGGCTGCAATATTACAACGTTTTTTAAAATTATAAAAAGAAAATCAGTCTTTATTAGGGTGTTCCTGACAGAGTTCGATTAGAACCCCATTGGTTGATTTTGGATGTAAAAACGCAATGCGCTTATGATCTGCGCCTTCTTTTGCGGTTTCATGAATCAATTCAAAACCCTCCGATTTTAAGCGTGCCAATTCAACTTCGATATCATCCACCTCAAAAGCAATGTGATGCACGCCTTCGCCTTTTTTAGCAATAAACTTCGCAATAGGACTGTTGGGATTGCTCGCTTCTAGCAGTTCAATTTTATGCGTTCCCACATCAAAAAAAGATGTTGTTACCCCTTCTGAGGCGACTTGTTCGGTTTTATAATGTGGCACGCCTAAAAGCTTTTTAAACAATTCGTTAGAGGCTTTTAGGTCTTTTACGGCAATACCAATATGTTCAATTTTCTTCAGCATATCACAAATTTAACCGAAAAGGACTAGCTTTTAAACAATTCACCCAGAAATATATTATTTTTACCCCATGGAAAGTCAAAGACAAAAAAAAATAGCCTCCGTTTTACAGCGTGATCTCGTTGAGGTATTACAAGGCGCAGCCACCCAAGGCGGGATGAAAGGCATTCTAATTTCAGTGACAAAGGTCAATGTGACCGTCGATCTTTCGATCGCCAAAGTGTATTTGAGTATTTTTCCGATCGATAAAGGCAACGAGCTTTTGGAAGGAATTCGATCCAATGCGCCGCTTATCAAACACGAGTTGTCGCAACGGACCAAGCACCAATTACGTCGCATGCCACAATTGATTTTTTATATTGATGATTCTTTGGAGTACATCGATCAAATTGATAAATCACTGAAACGCACCGAAAACCCGATTGAGAATCCAGAATTGTTAGAGAAACGAAAAAAGGCCTAATTGAAATTCCCCCTATATATCGCCAAACGTTATTTGTTTTCTAAAAGCAATAACAACGCCATCAACTTTATTACCCTCATTGCTGGCTTTGGGATTATTATTGGAACTGCGGCCCTTTTTATTGTGCTTTCAGGATTTTCAGGACTTAAAAATTTTAGTTTAGAGTTCACTTCTTTTTCCGATCCAGATCTGAAAATAGTCCCTAAAACCACTAAAACTATTCAATTTACGCCGACTCATAAAAAAGCCTTAACGTCGTTAAACAGCATCGCATCCTACACAGAAGTCGTGGAAGAGCGGATGCTAATGAGTTGCGAAAACAAACATTTGGCCGTGACCCTGAAAGGCGTGGATGAAAACTATCCAAACGCGACCATCGATTCCATTTTAGTCTACGGACAGTGGTTTGAACCAAACACGCCTCAAATTGTGGCGGGGTGGGGGGTGACTAACGAATTAGGCTTTGGAATTTTTGATGTGGCCAAAGTCATTAAACTCTATGCGCCCAAACCAGGTACAGGACAGATCACTTCTGTTAAGAGTGCCTTTACAAGCATGAAAGTGGCCAATGCAGGCATCTTTCAAATTAATGAAACCCTCGATAATTCGCAAGTATTTACATCGCTTGAAAACGCTAAATATTTATTAAATTATGATGCCCAAACTCTGAGTGCAATAGATATTTATCTAAAACCCTCGGTCGAAGAAGATGCCGCAAGAACGGCCCTTCAAACTATTTTTGAAAACCAAGTAATCATCAAGAATCGCGTGCAGCTAAACGACGCTTTATATAAGATGTTGAACACCGAACACGTGGCGGTTTATTTGATTTTCACCCTGATTTTGATCATCGCCTTGTTTAATATTATTGGATCGATCATTATGATGATTTTAGACAAGAAAAAGAATTTGAAAACACTTTACAACCTCGGAGCCACCGTTAAAGAGTTACGGAAAATTTTCTATTACCAAGGAATTTTAATGACTATTATAGGTGGCAGTATAGGCATTGTTATTGGGGTGATCACTATTTGGTTGCAACTACACTATTCGCTTGTCATGATTACGCCATCGCTTCCATATCCTGTGGATTTAGAATTGATTAATGTTGGAATTGTTCTGGTTACTATATTGGTATTGGGCGTCCTTGCCTCTCGCATTGCGTCGCAACGCATTGCTAAAACGCCCTTCAACGCTTAAATAAATTGGTAGTCACCAAAGACCGCTTCCACTTCATCAAAAGCCGCAAAAACATCGGCACTATGATCACTGGTTACCATTTTAGTTCTAAACGGTTTAAAGTCTGGAATGCCTTTAAAATAGTTGGTATAATGACGTCGCGTTTCTAACACGCCCAACACTTCACCTTTCCAATCAATTGCCATTTGCAAATGACGGCGTGCAGCCTCCACCCGTTCTAGCATGCTAATAGGGCCCAAGTGTTGCCCGGTTTGCATAAAGTGCTTGACTTGCTTAAAAAACCAAGGATTACCAATCGTCGCACGGCCAATCATTGCGCCGTCCAACCCATATTGATCACGCATTTCAATGGCACGCTCTGGCGTATTGACATCACCATTTCCAAAAACAGGAATGTGCATACGTGGATTGTTTTTAACCTCTGCTATTGGCCCCCAGTCGGCAGCACCTTTATACATTTGGGCACGCGTTCGTCCATGAATAGAAATAGCTGCACAGCCTACATCTTGTAGTCTTTCAGCCACTTCCACAATATGAATGGAATCATGATCCCAACCCAACCGCGTTTTGACGGTCACGGGTAAATTGGTACGCTTTACCATTTCGGCAGTGAGTTTTTCCATTAAACACACATCTTTTAAAATTCCGGCACCAGCACCTTTACTTACCACTTTTTTAACCGGACATCCAAAGTTAATGTCTATAATATCCGGATTGGATTTTTCTACAATATCAATGGCTTGCAACATACTGTCCAAATTAGCACCAAAAATTTGAATGCCTACCGGACGTTCTTTTTCATAGATGTCTAATTTCATGGTGCTTTTCACCGCATCACGAATCAGGCCTTCGCTCGAAATAAATTCGGTATAGACCACATCGGCTCCTTGCTCTTTACATAAAGCGCGAAAGGGCGGGTCGCTTACATCTTCCATCGGCGCAAGGAGTAAGGGGAATTCAGGGAGTTCTATGGAACCAATTTTAACCATGTGTTATTTATAAAAATTCATTTCATCTAAATAGTCCCAAACGGCCTCAGGAAGCATCGGTCGAATGTTTTGACCCGCTTTTATCTGCTGACGAATAAAGGTTGACGATAGTTCCATTATGGGAGCGTCTATTTTAATTATTTTAGCTTCTTTAGCTAAGAGTGCTATTTTTTTGGCCTCAGTTGATTTTCTAGGATACACATAAATGGGGTAGCGTTTGATAATCACTTCGGCATTTTTCCATTTTGGCAACGAGTTCAAATTGTCTTCACCCATAATAAGGGCAAAGGAATGTTCGGGGTGTTTTTCTTCTAAATACGCCAATGTATGCACCGTATAATTGGGTTGAGGTAAATCAAACTCAATAGCGCTTGGCTTTAGTTTTGGATACTCTTTTGTCGCCCGATATACCATCTCTAATCGCTGACGATCATCTAATAAACTTTGCTTTTTTTTATGTGGACTTTGGGGGGTGACTACGATCCAAATTTGGTCCAAGTCCGAATGCTCCGCCAAATGATTTGCAATGACCAAATGCCCCACATGCATGGGGTTGAAGGTTCCAAAATAGAGTCCAATGTTCATTGCTTCTTAGTTAATAAATTCAGCTACTTTTTTATACGCTTCTTTCTGAGCCGTCTCTAAAACATCATTTTCAATAATACAATCAAAAAGAGGCGCAGTCGCCAGTTCTGCGGAGGCTTTCGCAACGCGCATATTAATTTTATCTTGGGTTTCGGTTTGCCTTTTTTTGAGACGAATTTTTAATTCATCGATGCTTGGAGGTTTTACAAAAATTGCCAAAGTTTCCTCTGGAAATTTACGCTTAATTCGCAATCCGCCCGAAACATCAATATCAAAAATAACATGTTTTCCAAGGGCCCAAATTCGCTCTACTTCCGATTTGAGTGTGCCGTAAAAATTATCTCGGTAGACCTCTTCCCATTCCAGAAAATCGTCGAATTTAATATGTTTTTTAAAATCATCACTAGACAAGAAATAATAGTCTTTTGCATCGACTTCAGCCCCTCTTTTTTGACGGGATGTTGCCGAAACAGAAAACTCTAAATTCAGTTCTTGTTTCGTTAATAGATGTCTTACAATCGTTGTTTTTCCTGATCCTGATGGTGCCGAAAATACAATCAATTTTCCTTGTTTTATCTTAGAGGACATTGAGTAATTGTTCTTTAATTTTTTCTAATTCATCTTTCATTTGGACCACCAATTTTTGCATGGGTGCAAAATTTGCTTTGGATCCAATGGTGTTAATTTCACGGCCAATTTCTTGAGAAATAAACCCTAATTTTTTGCCATTAGAATCGGCAGAGTTTAAAGTTTTTATAAAGTATTCTAAATGGTTTTGAAGTCGGACTTTTTCTTCGGTAATATCAAATTTTTCGATGTAATAAACCAGTTCTTGTTCAAAGCGGTTTTCGTCATATTTTTCTTTCAATTCAGCCACTCCTTTATGCAAGCGTTCTCGCACATTGGTGATCCGCTCCGGGTCTATTTCTAGCACTTGTTCCAATAAATCAGAGATGATTGCGATACGGTTTGAAAAATCAGCCTCTAAGACTTTCCCTTCTTCTAAGCGGTATAATTCAATTTTTTCTAAGGCTGTATGAATTTCATTTTGAATGGAAGCCCATTCGTTTTCGTCAATATCATCGCGTTCAGTACTGATCGCATCGGGCATTTTCACCGCCATTTTTAGAAGCTCCATAGCATCTCCATCGGCGAGACCTTCTAATTGTTTCATGTATTTTTTCACAACGGTTGGGTTGACGTTTGTAAACGTTTCTTCTCCAGTGATTTCAAAAAACAACGAAAAATCGACTTTACCTCTATGTAGTTTTGAAGCAATCAGCTTTCTGATTCCTAGTTCCTTAGCTCTGTACATAGAAGGCATGCGCATGTTGAGGTCTAAAGACTTACTGTTGAGTGATTTCAATTCAATTGAAATGGTTTTGTTTGGTAATTGTAATACAGACTTACCATAGCCCGTCATGGAATGTATCATTCGTTGGAATTAAAAACTTTTTCCAAAGATACTGAAAACCAATAAGGATACCCAAGTAGAAGTTCATCCTTTAACGCAACTAACAGAACACTCCCAGAAAAAATTGTATATTGTGACAACTTAACCTTAAAACCTTATTATATTATGGAAAATTTTTCAATGAATTGGTTGGCCATTATTGTGTCAGCATTAGTCCCTTTAATTATTGGCGCTATTTGGTATCACCCAAAAGTATTTGGATCTGCTTGGATGCATGCCACCGGAATTACCGAAGAAAAAATCAAACAAACATCCCCTTTAAAAGCGTATGTTATTGCTTTGATCTTGTCGGTTGTTTTGTCTTTTTATTTGTACATCAATGTTTTGGTCGGAGGACCTGACGAGATGCGTCATGGTACAGAGGCTTTTATGACCTTTAAACACGGCTTTGTTCACGGTGCCTTTTTAGCCATTTTCGTGGTACTTCCAACAATGGCGACCAATAGTTTATTTGAGATGAAATCGGGCAAATACATTTTCATTAATGTATTTTATTGGGTTCTATCCTTGGCACTTATGGGTGGAATTTTAAACGGATGGCCCGTTTAAAATAAAAAATTAGAACAAAAAAGGCTTCGGCCTTTTTTGTTATTTAAAAGGCGAATGCTGTTTAAAGTCCTTAATTTTTATGCGTCTTAAAAAGGGCGTTATTAAAGAATTTATGAAGGGGTTTTTGTGTTTTATATAACAACTTAGCTCCAAAGGTTTGGCGCCTATCGTGGTTTTTATTTCGGAAGCTGTGCGACCCAAATTGATAGAAGACACTCGCTTTTCGATGCCGAGTCTTACATAATCATTTAAAATACGGGTGTAAATGGCATGGGACTTATTCAATGCATAATCCAATCCAATGAAATGGGCATCAAGATGGTTTTTATTCACAAGCGCCGTCAAAAACCCAACGAGTTTATCGTCTAAAAAATAGGCTTTTACTATAAAATCTTCTTTCAAGGTCGATCCTAGATGACTGTAAGTATTTAGGTTTAAAACTTGCGCATTAAAACTCGCATTAGCAATAGTGTTTTGATATAAGGCTTGTAATTCACCTTTATAAGTGACCAAATCCTGTGCATTAAACAAGCGCGTTTCTAAAGTACTGCTTGTGGAATCGGCTTTATTTGCTTTGACTCGATATTTTGACTTTAACACGTTTTTATAATCCTCAAAAGTTTTCCATTCTGGCTTTAGTTGAATGATCATATTAGGCTCCACCTTGATCTCACTATAACCAAAATTTAAAAACTGGCGGGTATTTTTGAGCGATTCGGTCTTAAAATCTTTAATAAAAATGGCATGTAATGGTTTAGAGTTTGCGGCGACAGCATCTAGAGCAGTCCCAATTTCTGTCATAATGACTTCTGTAGAAATACTTTTGGACGTGCAAATACCATGTTCGCCACTCAAAAACACATTGCCGCAAAACATAATTTTAATGTGTTCGTTATAAAAAAATAAGCTTAAAAATTTCCGAACCAACGGCGCTACTTTTATGTTTTTCAACATGCCTTCTACATTAAGTCCAATGATCTGAACCAAAGCAAGCGCTATTGTGTTTTGATTGGCATCAAACACTGCGATGTATTTAAATTCAATTTGAGGGTTCGAAACTTCGAAAGCTTTTAAGAATTGTTTTGAAAAATAGACGTTTTTTTTAGCATTAATTTCTTCAAAAACACTAGCGTCGATAAGATCAACAGAGGGATATAAAGTGGTTATAAAAAAACTCATTTTGGCGCGTGTTGAGGGAGATTCTTGGATACCAAATATACACCTAAAAATATTAATGCCGCCGCAAGAATTTTAACGGTACTTAAGGTATCGCTCCCCATCATAATTGCAAAAACGCCAGCAATAATAGGTTGAATATATACAAAGGTGCTAACGGTTGTGGCACTCAGGCTTCGCAATGCGATTGGATTCAATAAATAGGTTGCAAATGTAGCACACACCACAACAAACAAAGATGAAAACCAAATATAAGGAGTGAAACTACTCCAGTTGACCGCTACGAGTTCATTGTATCCAAACGGAAGTACAAAAATGGTTCCAAATAAAAACAACCATTTAATAAAGGTATAAGGGTGGTACTTATTGGTTAGTTTTTTCACCAAAATCAAATAATAACTGTAGGAAGCTGCATTTACGAGTATTAAAAAATTACCCAACAATACATTGTCTCCTGAACTCATAGAGCGATTGTAGATACTTAGAATTAGGGCACCAGAAAGCCCTGCCAAAATCCCTAGTACTTTAATCTTTGTAATCTTTTCTCCAAAAATGAGTGCGGAAAGCATTAATACAATTATAGGGGTAGTCACCATAATTACAGACCCATTTATAGGGGTGGTGAACTGAAGTCCTTTAAAAAAAGCAAGCATGTTAAGAGCCACTCCAAAAAGGGCTGCGAGCATAAATTTGGGATAATCTTCTCGATCTATTTTTTCGCTAGGGGTCCATATACTAAACAACCAAAACAGGATTGCTGCGAAGCTAACTCTAAATAAAATAAACCCATAAGGCTGCATATATCCACCATCAATTACGTCATTAGCAAAGGTAAAGGTCACTCCGTAGAATAGTTGTACTAATAAAAGGGCAAAGAGGGCAAATCTATTATTTTTCATTCAAAATCGCTGTTTTAGCGGAATTAATCACTTTTGGACTATTGCCAATAAATAGTTGCTCATCTAAAACAAGAACAGGCCGTTTTAGAAATGTATAATGTTCGAGAATATAATTTTTATAGTCGTTTTCGTCAAGAAATTTTTCTTTTAACCCTAATTCTTTGTACAACTTTGCGCGCTTACTAAAGAGACCTTCGTAACTCCCAGAGAGTTCTTTTAGCTGTTTTAGCTGATTTGAAGTTATCGGTGTTTTTTTAATGTCTTGTAATTCAAAATCTACCCCTAAATCTAAGTGATCTAAAATTCGTTGACAGGTATTGCAGGTACTCAAAAAATAGAATTTTTTCATGCGATTCTTTTCTTTTTTTTACAAAGAAAATCATTTCTTTACAAAGAACTAATTTATAGACACATAATATGGATTTCAATCATGAAGTAACCCTACAAAACAGAACACTTTTATTAAAAATTGTTAAAAATTTCTCTTTAGATCAGCTTAATACCGTCCCTAAAGGTTACCGAAATTCTATTTTTTGGAATTTGGCCCACATCGTTGTAACGCAGCAATTGTTGGTCTATGGGTTGTCTAATATACCATTGTTAGTCGACGATGCTTTAGTGAAAACCTACCGAAAAGGAACTCAAACTGAACACGATGCTACGGAAGAAGAGTTCGCATTGATAAAATCACTTATGATATCCACCATTGAACACACTAAATTAGAGTATGATAAAGGCGTTTTCAAAAACTACACCTCTTATACAACCTCTTTAAATGTCACACTTACAAGTGTAGAAGAAGCCCTCAGTTTTAATGCGTTTCACGAAGGCATACACCTGGGGTATATCTTAGCAATGAAAAACAGTCTTTAAGAAGAATATCATGAAATTTAATACGAAAACAATCCACGGCGGACAATCTCCTGACAAGGCCTATGGCGCTGTGATGCCTCCGATTTATCAAACCACAACCTATGCCCAAACGACTCCTGGAGGACATCAAGGCTATGAATATTCGCGCTCTCACAACCCCACGAGACATGCGTTAGAAAAGTCGTTTGCCAGTATTGAAAATGGGCAATTCGGACTCGCTTTCGGATCGGGACTAGCCGCTATTGATGCCGTGTTGAAGCTTTTAAAACCTGGGGATGAAGTTGTTTCTACAAATGATTTATATGGCGGAACGTATCGTCTCTTTACTCAGATTTTTGAAAAATTTCAAATCAAATTTCATTTTGTTGGTATGGATAACGCTCATAATATCGAATCCGTAATCAATTCAAACACCAAGCTGATTTGGGTAGAAACGCCTACCAATCCGATGCTTAACATCATCGACATAAAAAGAGTGTCACGCATTGCAAAGCAACACCATGTTTTGTTGGCTGTTGACAATACGTTTGCAACCCCTTACCTGCAACGCCCTTTGGATTTAGGGGCTGATATTGTCATGCATTCCGCAACAAAATATTTGGGAGGTCATAGCGATGTGGTCATGGGCGCTTTGGTGGTTAACGACAAAACCTTAGCGGATCAATTGTATTTTATTCAAAATGCGAGCGGAGCTATCTGTGGCCCTCATGATAGTTTTTTAGTTTTAAGAGGGATTAAAACGCTCCACATTCGCATGCAGCGTCATTGTGAAAATGGGCGTGCAGTCGCCTTGTTTTTGTCCACACACCCAAAAATCGAAACTGTTTATTGGCCAGGACTCGAATCGCATCCAAATCATGCCATTGCGAAAGCTCAAATGGACGACTTTGGCGGCATGCTTTCATTTACAACTAAAGATAATAATTATCAAGAGGCCATTAAAATGGTTGAAAATCTGAAAATCTTCACATTAGCAGAATCTCTTGGCGGCGTAGAATCTCTAGCGGGTCATCCCGCAAGTATGACCCATGCCAGTATTCCGAAAGAAGCACGTGAAAAAATTGGTGTCGTGGATTCATTAATTCGCTTGAGTGTTGGAATTGAGGACGCTGAGGACCTGATTGAGGATCTAAAACAGGCCTTAAACTAGTGTTTTATGCAACAAATTATATATTTCATTAAATAATTCCCATTAAAATATCAAATTAAGAATTTATATCTTAATTATCGACCTATAATTATCATATACTAAAAAATAGGGTATTATTTTTAAAGATATTATATATTTGTAGTCTATAATATTTAAATTTTAACACCCCAAGTAGTTTGATATGGAAGAAAAAATAAAAGGATTTTTAGATCTAGTAAAGGAAAGAAACGGACATGAAGCTGAATTTATTCAGGCGGTTGAAGAAGTTGCAGAAACCGTGATTCCTTACATTGTGAAACATGATATTTATCATGGAAAAAACATTCTGTTAAGGATGGTTGAGCCAGAACGCGCGATTTCATTTCGAGTCAATTGGGTCGATGACGATGGAGAAATACAAGTGAATCGTGGGTATCGTATTCAAATGAATTCAGCGATTGGCCCCTATAAAGGCGGCCTTCGATTTCATCCAACGGTCACAATGAGTATTTTGAAATTCTTAGCATTTGAACAAGTTTTCAAAAATAGCTTAACAACCCTTCCAATGGGAGGCGGAAAAGGAGGAAGTGACTTTAACCCAAAAGGAAAAAGTGATAATGAAATTATGCGATTTTGTCATGCATTTATGAGTGAGTTATTTCGTCATATTGGCCCAAACACCGATATTCCTGCGGGTGATATTGGTGTTGGAGGTCGCGAAATAGGGTTTCTCTTTGGAATGTATAAAAAACTTAAAAACGAATTTACCGGTGTTCTTACAGGAAAAGGAATGACTTGGGGAGGATCACTGATTCGTCCAGAAGCTACAGGTTATGGAAACGTATATTTTGCTGAAAAAATGTTGCAAACAAAAGACGATAGTTTTAAAGGTAAAACGGTGGTCATATCAGGCTCTGGAAATGTCGCACAATACGCTGCCGAAAAAACAATTCAACTCGGAGGTAAAGTAATTACTTTATCAGATTCATCTGGTTATATCGTAGATCATGATGGGATCGATACTGATAAGTTGGCTTTTGTAATGGAACTTAAAAATATCAAAAGAGGTCGAATAAGCGAATATACTAAGGTCTATCCAAATGCTAAGTTTGTGGCTAACAAAACCCCTTGGGAGGTTAAATGTGATGTCGCATTACCGTGCGCCACTCAAAATGAACTTCATGGAGCAGATGCAGAGTTATTACTAAAGAATGGCTGTATCTGTGTGAGCGAAGGCGCCAATATGCCCTCAACAAAAGAAGCGATTACAAAATTTCACGAAGCTCATATTTTATTTGCACCAGGAAAAGCATCCAATGCTGGCGGGGTTGCAACCTCAGGATTAGAAATGACGCAAAACTCTTTACGTTACAATTGGTCAAGAGCAGAAGTCGACGAAAAGCTCAAAGATATTATGTCTAATATCCACGATGCTTGTATCGAATATGGAAAAGATGAAAAAACGGGTTATATTGATTATGTTAAAGGCGCCAATATTGCAGGCTTTGTAAAAGTAGCCGATGCAATGCTAGCCCAAGGCGTGGTGTAATAACGACCAAACCTACGCTTAAAAAGCTTTCATTCATTTGAAAGCTTTTTTTGTTTATATATAATAATGCGACAATTTCTCGTTTGTTATAAATATATTTGAACCAAAATATCAATTTGTGAAAACATACTTTTATGTCGTTATCATCTTTTTTGCGTTCTCCACATTTTCTTGGGGTCAAAACGAGGATGCTTCATGGATTGGACATTTTTCATATTTGAATATTAAGGAAGTTGTTCACGGGGAGACTATATTTTATGCAGCTTCCGATAATTCTATTTTTTCCTATGACCCTGTCACTAAGCAACTCGAAACTATTACAACACTTAATGGGTTAGCAGGTGAATTAATCTCCACGATACATTATAGCACCAATTATCAATTATTACTGATAGGCTATCAAAATGGCTTGATCGAAGTTTTTAAAGAAACAGAAAACCAAGTTCTAAAAGTGGTTGATGTCGTTAACAAAACAACCATTCCTTCGTCTCAAAAAAAAATAAACCACTTTAATGAGCTTGATTCTGTTGTTTATATCGCAACAGACTACGGAATTTCAGTTTATAATCTAGAAAATTTAGAGTTTGTAGACACGTACTTTATCGGGACAAATGGAAGTCAAGTAAGCGTCAATCAAACTACAGTTTTCAACAATGAAATATTTGCAGCTTGTGGTTCTAATACGGGGTTAAAAAAAGCGAGTTTATCCAATACAAATTTAATAGATTTCAAATTTTGGACTTCAGTTTCTTTAGGAGATTTTAAATTTATTGGAGCGAATACCTCTAGTTTATACACGATTAAGTCGGATAACATATTATATAAAATCGAAGGGTCTACGCTACAGGTTAAGAGTGCTTTTCCGCAGTCGGTTGCAGAGTTGAAGCTATTCGGCGACTCTGTTTTGGTATCAACTCCAGCCACTATTTATCACTATGACGCCACGATCAGCTTAATCAATACGTTTCCTCTTAGTGAAGATTTTGAGACTCGCTTTACTAGCGCATTACTCTTAAACGATGCGCTTTATATAGGTACAACTGAGTTTGGGGTTTTAAAATCAGACATGAGGTCTTTCACAGGCTATGAGGAAATTCATCCCTCTGGGCCACTTAGAAATAGTGTATTTTCTTTAGAATATGGTTATGATAATTTATGGGCTACTTTTGGAGGATACTCAATTTTCTACAGTCCACGTCTAAATAAAAGAGGGATTAGCCAACTTCATAATTCGGAGTGGAATAATATCGTGTATGATAGTATTCAAAACATGACCCAATCTACTGTTAACGATTTAAATAAAACCTCCATAAACCCCTTAGACCCAGACCAGATATTTATAAGCTCATTTCATAGTGGTTTATTAAGCCTTACAGTTGAGGACTCCATGACTCTTTTTGATCCGTCTAATAGTGGTTTAGAGACTCTAATATATGAACCTGATCCGAATTATATTTCTGTTCGAATTTCTGGAACGGCATTTGACGATCAATCTAATTTATGGGTTCTAAATTCGAAAGTTAAAATGCCTCTCAAAAAGTTAAATCCAAGTAACAACAAATGGATTTCCTATGATTTCACATCCATAATTCCAGACCCATTAACAGATGAACTTGGATTCAGTGAAATTGTCATCGGATCTGACGGAACGAAATGGATTGGAAGTTACAGATCTGGTTTGATTGGTTTTAATGAAACGGGGATGCTGTTAAAAAACATCTACGACAAAGACATTGCGAACCTTCCTTCACCCACAATCATAGCGTTGGCACTAGACAAAAACAACGTCCTCTGGATTGGAACTTACAGAGGTTTAAGAGTCCTGTACAATACCTCTAATTTTTTCTCAGAAGACATCGTGAAAACCGAACCTATTATTATTCTTGAAGATGGCATTGCACAAGAGTTATTGTCGCAACAATTTATATCAGATATTATCGTTGACGGGTCTAATAATAAATGGATTTCTACAGCAGATGCCGGCGCTTTTTATGTGTCATCAGATGGTCAAAACACCATTCACCATTTCACTAAAGACAATTCGCCACTTCCTTCAAATGGAGTGAATGACATGGCTTTAGATTCCGAAAATGGGATTATATATTTTGGGACGGATCGTGGGTTAGTCGCCTTTAAAACAGGCGGATCCAGTACGAGCGAATCACTCGAAGAGATTTATGTGTATCCCAATCCTGTAAGACCAGGTTTTAATATGGCCGAGGATAAAATAAAAATCAAAAATATTAGTAAAAATGTTAATATCAAAATAACTGATATTGAAGGGAATTTAGTAGCCGAAGCACAATCGAATGTTAATTTACGCTACAATGGTAATAACCTTGAACTCGACGGCGGAACTGCTTATTGGAATGGTAAAAATTTAGCAAATAACACGGTGGCTTCTGGAGTTTATGTTGTGCATCTTTCAGATTTTGACACACTTGAAACGAAAGTTTCAAAAATAATGATCATTCGATAATGGTCGTATCAACGAAAGCAATTGTCATCTCCAAAATTAAATATAACGACAACGATCTTATAGTTAAATGCTACACTGCGTCCTCTGGAGTGAAAAGTTATATAATTAAAAACGCGTCTAAATCTAAAAAAGGAAAATTAAAGCCTGCTTATTTTCAACTACTGTCATTGTTACAGATAGAAGCAGAGCATAAGGAAACACGTGGTCTACAATACTTCAAAGAAGTTCGTCTACACAAACCCTATGAGTCATTACACACGAATGTTTTTAAATCGACCGTTTTATTGTTTTTAGCCGAAATTCTATCCATGATACTGAATGAAGAAGAAGCGAATAGCTCTCTTTTCGAATATATTGAGACCACTCTGTTATGGTTTGATGCCAGTGAAAATACAGGCACGTTTCATCATCAATTTTTAATGGGATTGACAAAGTTTTTAGGGATCAATCCAGATACAGCTCATAATGACTTCCCTTATTTTAATTTACAAGACGGGAAATTTCAATTCAATCCTGGGGAGTACTGTGTGAATGGCGAAAAATTAAAATTATTAAAACCATTTTTGGGCACAAAATTTGATACCACAAAAAGGCACGCGTTAAACGCTTCAGAAAAGCACGAATTACTCAATATGATTTTAAGCTATTTTAAATTACATTTACACGCGTTTAAACACCCCAAATCATTAACAGTTTTAAATCAAGTTTATAGCTAAAATGAATCATTTTGCTTATTATTTTTTTGGTCTTTTCGCTTTGACAATTTCTGCGCAACAAATTGTCGTTGTCGACGAATCAACCCGCGAACCCCTACCGGGGACCGCCGTATTTAATCACGTTAAAACTAAAACGTTTGTCACAGATATTGATGGACAGGTTCATCTTGAGAAGTTTCAAGATTTTGAGAAAATTTATTTTCAACACATGTCTTATCATAAAACATCAATCCTAAAATCATCGATCCAGGACACTGTTTTTCTTGCTCCAAAAGCAACAAGTCTAAATGAAATCGTCATTTCAGCATCCAAATTCAAACAAAACAAAAAAGAAGTCCCTCAAAAAATTATTAGTATTAACTCCAAAGATGTTCAATTTTCTAACCCACAAACAAGTGCAGATTTATTAAGTAATAGTGGACGCGTTTTTGTTCAAAAAAGTCAATTGGGCGGGGGAAGCCCTATGATTCGTGGGTTTTCTACAAATAGACTCCTAATAACAGTGGATGGAGTGCGTCTAAATAATGCCATATTTAGAAGTGGAAATGTTCAAAACGTTCTGTCAATCAACCCTTTTAACGTCGAAAGAACCGAAGTTATTTTGGGAGCAGGTTCCGTTATTTATGGAAGTGATGCAATTGGTGGGGTGATGAATTTCTATACAACCACGCCTAAATTATCAGAATCTAAAACAATAAATTTTAACACACGAAGCACTATTCGATATGCATCTGCGAACAATGAAAAAACGTCTCATGTCGACTTTAATTTAGGGTTTCAAAAATGGGGATTTCATAGCAGCGTTAGTATATCTGATTTTGGAGATTTAAAGATGGGAATCCACGGCCCTGATGATTATTTAAGTCTTCACTTCGCCGAACATTTGAACGGACAAGATTTGATGGTCCCAAACACGAACCCTAGAGTTCAGAAATTTACTAAATTTCGCCAATTTCACCTTGCCCAGAAAGTACTTTATAAAGTAAATGCCGACTTGAAATTTGACCTTGGACTTCATTATTCGACCACCTCTGATTACCCTAGATATGACCGATTGGCGTCCTATAATTCTGAGGGTGTTTTAAACTATGCAGAATGGAACTACGGCCCCCAAAATTGGTTATTAGCAAACTTGCAAATGACCAAACTAAGCAGTCGTTCCAATCTGCATGATAAAGTTAAAGTGTCGGTAGCTTATCAAAATTTTAAAGAAAGTCGCATCAATAGAAAGTTTTATGAAGATATCCGAAAAATTAGAGAAGAAAATGTAGATGCCCTCTCTTTAAATTTTGACTTTGACAAAACGATTTCAGAAACCTCTAATATTTCCTACGGAACAGAATACATATACAATCGTATTGGCTCTAGTGGACAAGCCTTACAAATTACGACCAATTTATCTCAGGATATCCACTCTCGGTATCCTGACGACTCAAAGTGGCAAACCTTAGGGGCTTATTTAAGCCATAAGTACAAACCGAATTCTAAGCTAACCGTACAATCTGGAATCCGATATAATTATGTCACCATTGATGCCGATTTAACGTCTAATAATACGTTTTTCAACTTTCCGTTTAAAATGGCGAATCTAGAGACCAGTGCACTCACGGGGACTCTTGGGTTTAGTTGGAATCCGAACGCCACTTTCCTATGGAAATTAAATGCGACTACTGCGTTTCGAGCTCCAAATATTGACGATATCGGAAAAATATTTGACTCTGAACCAGGCTTAGTTGTGGTTCCAAATAGTAATCTAAAACCAGAATACGCGTATGGTGGCGAATTGGGAGTTACCGTCAATTTAAACGAATCTGTAGTTTTTGATTTCTCATCGTATTACACGTATTTAGATAATGCTTTGATACGGAAAGGATTTTCTATTAATGGAGAAACAGAAATCGAATACGACTTCGAATTAAGTGAAATTCAAGCCATTCAGAACGCTTCGAAATCTTGGATCTATGGGTTTGAAGCAGGGTTAAAAACCCGATTTTCAAAAACTCTAGAGTTTACCTCTCAATATAGTTATGTGCATGGTGTTCAGGAAGAAATGCCAGGTATTGAATTGCCCGTTAGACATGTAGCCCCTGTTTTTGGGAATGCACACCTCACTTGGAAACATAACAAATTACATCTAGATGGATTTGTAAACTATAATGGAACGCTTCGTGGTTCAGACATATCAGCGGAATTAAAAGACTCCTTATTTGCCTTAGATTCTCAAGGGAACCCCTATGCGCCATCGTGGTATACACTGAATCTTAGAACACAGTTTGATTTTAATAAATCGGTTTCTTTTGTTGGAGCGATTGAAAACATCACCAATCAACGGTATCGAACGTATTCTTCAGGAATCTCTGCCTCAGGAACCAATCTGATTTTAGCAATTACTTATAAATTATAAGGATGTATCAAACTCATAAAACATACACTTTAGAGGAAGCGCTTTCGAAACTTCAAAGGTATTGCGCCTATCAGGATCGTTGCCATCAAGAAGTCGAGCAAAAACTCAAGCAAATACGAATGATCCCTGAAGCCATTGAAATTATTATGGTGGCGCTAATTGAAGATAGTCATTTGAATGAAGAACGATTTGCAAAGGCTTTTGTAAGAGGAAAATTTAACATTAAAAAATGGGGGAAAGTACGGTTGACCTTAGAGCTCAAACAAAGACAACTGTCTAAGTATATGATTAAAACAGCGCTTTTAGAAATAGATCCTAACGACTATCTTCAAACCTTTCACGCCTTAGCCGAAAAAAAAGCAGCATCGTTGACCGAAACAGATCCATGGAAGAAAAAGAAAAAACTCGCCGATTACCTTCTCTATAGAGGATGGGAATCTCACCTAGTTTATGATAAGGTAAATGTGCTTGTCAACTAGTCTTTAGAATCTATAATTAACACCCACTAAAACATTTCCTTTTGGCATTGGCACAAAACCAGTTTCAATATAATCTGTATTGAAAATATTGTTTCCAATAATAGACAGTTCTAAATCTCGAAGACTCAACGTCGCTTGGACATCGACCACACTATAGCTCGTTCCAGAAGCACGTTCGGCAAATTTATATACAACACTTTGTGAGACGTTTTTTAGAAACTGAGAGCGAACGGTCGCTGTAAAATGATGTGTCAATGAGTTGATGACATACTTAGAGTAAGCTGTCTTCACATCGTTTAGGTCTTCATCTAAATAGGTGTATCCTAAATTAATGTTTTGAGTATATAACCCCGATTTAAAACTCGCCGACAGGTTTAGTTCTGCGCCTGTCGAGTTTAGACTCTTTAGGTTGGTTGCGACCCATTTATCGGCTTCATTTTCTTTGGTATAATCAATCAAATTAGTAGAAGATCTGTCAAAAATCGCGATATAAGCATTGAAGTTTTCTCCAAAATATTTTAATCCAATTTCTTCCGAAAGCGCTTTTTCGGGCTCTAAGTTTTCATTTCCTAAGTCGGTTCTTCCCACATAATATAAGTCGGTATAGGTTGGGACTCTATAGGTATATCCCACATTTGCATACGCTTTGAAGTTGTCATCAATAGCGTAGCCAACATCGACCCCTGGAAGGGCGTGAAATTTAAAATCCGAAAAGTAATTCACCGAAACTCCAGGCGTAATATCTAAGGTGTTATTCGCAAAAGAAAACCGATGTTCAAGGAATAAGTTGGCCATCAGTCGGTCTCGTTTTCCCAAATTGGTACTGGTCATAAACACCTTAGCAACATCAATTCCAAAGCCTGTGATCCCTGCAGTTGAGGTATAGGAGGCATTGACTTGTAGCCCTGTTTTGTTAGAAATGTGTAAGTTTCTGTAATAAGAGGGGTCTTCGCGTTTGAATAGGTACATATCCTGGGTGCGTTTCCAGTACACACGTGGCGTTATTTTAAATGTTTCAGTTTCAAATTTCGTTGAAGCACCGACAAGGCTACTTTGTGTTTCTTCATATTGATCGCTTCCACTTTCAACCGCATAAAATTGGTTCGCTCCAAATTTTCGTTTGGCAAAATATCCAATCACATCGATCGGCTTTGAAGTTGTATTAAAGCGCCCTTTTAGAAAGTAATTTTGATTTTCAAAATCGGTATTATACCGATAGCCTTCCGAAGTGTTTATCGACGCATGCCCTATAAGTGTTGAGTTTTCTAGCTGTTTCCCTAAGGTTAGAGCGCCTTGTTGTTGCTCGTAAGATCCTGTTTTATATCCAACCGAATTCACGTTATTGGCGTTTGATTTTGTGACAATATTAATAGCACCCGTAAATGCATTTTGTCCAAAAACGCGTGCCGCAGGCCCTTTTATAATTTCAACACGTTCGATGACCTCTAATGGTAGTGCCATGTTTAATGTATGGTGTCCTGTTTGAGGATCTTCGACTTTAATTCCGTCAATCAAAAGTAAGGTTTGATCAAAACTTCCACCGCGAATGTATAAATCTGCCTGCATTCCATTAACCCCCTGACGTCGGATATCGATGCCCGCTTCTTGCTGTAGAAGTTCCGCTAAATTAGTCGCAGGACTTTCTTGTATAGACGCTGCTGAAATAACGGTTATCGTACGAGAATTTTCTTTAAAAGGCAATTCTATCCTTGTAGAAGTAATCGTAATGGAATCTAATGCCTGCGCCTCTGTCGGCTGTTGTGCCAACATTGTATGAGGTAAAAAAAAGCTGATGACAAAGAGTGATAAATAAAATCTAGTATTCATAAGTATTCTAATTTAAGCAAGTCAAAATTATTTGGTAAAGATAGAAATACTATTACATCCCAATCAAAAAAAGGGACTAAAAAATGTTAAAGTTTTACTTGTTAAAAAGGATAAAAACACCAAAAATAAACGACTATTTTACTTTAGTCAAACAGCAAATACGCTACCTTTATACCATGTTTGCACTTGTTGATTGTAATAATTTTTATGCCTCTTGTGAGCGGGTTTTTAACCCTAGCTTACGCCAAAAACCGATCGCTATTTTATCGAATAACGATGGCTGCGTGATTGCGCGCAGTGATGAAGCAAAAGCGTTAGGACTTCCTATGGGTGCCCCTGCATTTAAGTTTAAAGAATTTTTCAAGGCCAATAACATCCAATTGTTTTCATCCAATTATGCACTGTATGGCGACATGAGCAGCCGCGTGATGCGTATTTTAGAACAGTTTAGCCCCGATGTTGAAGTGTACAGTATCGACGAGGCTTTTCTAAAACTCAACGGATTTGAGGCCTATGACTTACACACGTATGGAACTGAGATGCGTCAACGTGTCCTTCAATGGACAGGCATTCCAACCTGTGTTGGAGTTGCACCTACCAAAGCACTGAGTAAAGTTGCGAATAAAATTGCCCGAAAATTCCCCAAAGAAACAGGCGGTGTCTATGTGATTGATAGCGAAGAAAAACGCATCAAAGCTTTGAAATGGACACAGCTTAAAGATGTTTGGGGCATTGGACCAGCACTCCACAAACGCCTTTCGGTAAAGCACTGTAAAACCGCCTATGATTTTGTACAGCTCCCCGATATGTGGGTTCGTAAAACATTCTCAATTACAGAATGGAAATTAAAAAAAGACTTGGAAGGCATCTCTAAAATTGAGACGGAAACCATTAAAAATAAACGCGCGATTGCCACCACTCGAAGTTTTGAGTCGACCATCACCGATGTTGAAGACCTTAAAGAACGCATCTCTACATTTGCCTGTAGCGGCGCCGAAAAACTTCGTAAACAAGGCTCTAGTTGTCATATGATGATTATTTTTCTACGAAGTGATTACCATAAAAAAAATACCGAGCAGCACCGTGCCAGTGTGGTGGTTAACATTCCTTTTCCGACCAACTCTAGTTTAACGCTAAGTGCCAATGCTGTAAAAGCAGTCGCTTCGATTTATAAAAAAGGGATTCACTACAAAAAAGCAGGGGTGATCCTTACGGGAATTGTTCCAACAGATAATCATCAATTACAGTTGTTTAATCAAGAACATCCAAAACATTTGCCGTTAATGCGTACGATCGATTTTATTAATAAAAAGTACGACAGCCCAAAATTAAAATTAGCCAACCAAGATTTACAGCGTACATGGAAAATGCGTCAAGAACATTTATCGCCACAGTACACGACTAAATTAAAAGATATAATTACAATTCAATGTCCATAAAACCAACCACCACTCTGACGTTTTTCACACCTGAAAACCTTAATACGCTAGGCGCTGTTTATTTTGATACAGGGATCTCAGCAGGATTTCCATCCCCAGCAGAGGACTTTAAACAAGAACGACTTTCGTTAGACAACGAGCTTATTAAAAATAAAGAAGCCACTTTTTTTGCACGTGTTAGTGGGCAATCTATGATTGATGCTGGTCTTAATGACAACGATCTTTTGGTGATTGATCGGAGTCTTTCACCAACACATAATAAAATTGCAGTTTGTTTTTTAGATGGAGAATTTACAGTCAAACGTCTCAAGGTTGAAAAGGATGAAGTTTGGTTACAGCCCGAAAACAAAAACTATCAGCCCATTAAAATCACAGAAGAAAATGACTTTGTGATTTGGGGAATTGTCACCAATGTTATTAAGAAAGTATAAGGTTTATAGTTGCTTGCGAAGTCGAGCTACAGGGAGGTCTAATTGCTCGCGGTATTTAGCAATTGTTCTTCGTGCGATTGGGTAGCCTTTTTCTTTTAAAATGAGTGCCAACTTTTCGTCTGTAAGCGGTTTTTTCTTGTCCTCTTCAACGATCACCGTTTTTAAAATACTTTTAATTTCTCGTGTCGAAACTTCTTCACCTTGATCGTTGGTCATGGACTCACTAAAAAACTCTTTAATTAACTTGGTTCCGTAAGGTGTGTCTACATACTTGCTGTTAGCGACGCGCGATACAGTCGAAACATCCATCTCTATTTCATCGGCAATATCCTTCAAGATCATAGGTCTTAGTTGTTCCTCATCGCCCGACAAAAAGTACTTTTTCTGATAATGCATAATAGCACTCATGGTCACAAATAAGGTTTGTTGCCGTTGCCTTATGGCATCAATAAACCATTTTGCAGCATCCAATTTTTGTTTGATAAATAGAACGGCTTCTTTTTGAGATTTTGTTTTTTCTTTAGAAGCTTTATAGCCTTTTAGCATTTCGTTATAGGGCTTCGATACGTGTAGTTCTGGCGCATTTCGACCATTGAGACTCATCTCTAATTCCCCTTCTACAATTTTCATGGTGAAATCGGGAACGACATGTTCAATAGAGCGGGTATTGTTAGAGTAAGAACTCCCAGGTTTTGGATTTAAACGTTCAATTTCTGAAATGGCATCCTTCAGTTGTAATTCGGTCACACTAAACTTATGCAAGAGTTTTTTGTAGTGCTTTTTAGTGAATTGTTCAAACCCCGATTCAATGATGTCCCTTGCAAGTGCTGTATGGGGTGTTTGTGTTTTTCGATGTAATTGAAGGACTAAACATTCTTGAAGATTTCTAGCGCCCACACCTGAAGGGTCTAATAAATGGACCACTTTAAGGACGGATTCAATAGTTTTCTCATCGGTATAGATGTTTTGAGTGAAGGCCAAATCATCCATAATATCGAGTAGTGGACGTCGAATGTACCCGCTATCATCAATACTCCCAATTAAGAATTCAGCAATTTGATAGTGGGTTTCTTCTAAGGGAAATGTGTTGAGTTGGGCTATAAGGTGTTGTGTGAAAGAGGTGCCAGCAGCATAGGGCATTGTTTTTTGCTCATCATCTGCACTATAATTATTGGCATGAAGTCGGTATTCAGGAACTTCATCATCACTTAGATACTCATCGACATTGATGTCGTCCGCACTGATTTGCTCATTATCTAGGTCATTTTCATTGGAATCAAACTCATCTTCATAGGTCGTTTCTTGATCTTTTCCGCTTTCAAGGGCAGGATTTTCTTCGAGCTCTTGTTTGAGGCGTTGCTCAAAAGCCTGTGTAGGCAATTGTATCAGCTTCATCAGCTGAATTTGCTGAGGTGATAGTTTTTGTGATAATTTATAGTGTAGATATTGCTTTAGCATTAATTATTTGGGTTTTTATAAAAATAAGAAAAAAACACTATAGTATATATTAAGCAGCACTATTTTTAAACAGCATCCCTATATTGAGACTTAAAAATCAGCATTAAAGGGCGTTCGAGGATAAGGAATGACATCTCTAATATTACCCATGCCTGTAGCAAACATGACGAGTCGTTCAAATCCGAGTCCAAACCCAGAATGTACAGCAGTTCCATATTTTCTTAAATCTAAATACCACCAAAGGTCTTCCTCTGGAATATCCAGTTCCGCCATTTTTTCTTTTAAGACCTCCAAACGCTCTTCACGTTGTGACCCTCCTACAATCTCCCCAATTCCTGGAAATAAAATATCCATGGCTCGGACTGTTTTTCCGTCTTCGTTGAGGCGCATATAAAACGCTTTAATTTTGGCGGGATAATCAAATAAAATGACCGGACATTTAAAATGTTGTTCGACTAAAAAACGTTCGTGTTCACTTTGTAAATCGGCGCCCCATTCGTCAATAATATATTTAAATTTCTTCTTTTTATTAGGCTTACAATTTCTTAAAATATCAATGGCTTCCGTATAACTAACACGCTTAAAGTTGTTGTCAACGATAAAGCGAAGCTTTTCTGTTAGCGGCATTGGTGCGCGTTCATTTTGTGGTTTTGATTTGTCTTCTTGTTCCAAACGTTGCTCTAAAAAGGCCAGATCTTCTTTGTTGTGTTCTAGCACGTAACTAATGACAAATTTCATAAAGTCTTCTGCAAGGTCCATATTTCCTGCCAAATCCATAAAGGCTACTTCGGGCTCAATCATCCAAAACTCCGCTAAATGTCGCGAGGTGTTTGAGTTTTCGGCTCTAAATGTCGGTCCAAAAGTATATACTTTTCCTAAGGCCATCGCATAGGTTTCTGCTTCGAGTTGGCCAGAAACGGTTAGGTTGGTTTCTTTACCAAAAAAGTCCTTTGAATAATCCACATCGCCAGCGTCCGTTAGTGGTGGGTTTTTTGGGTCTAAAGTGGTCACTCTAAACATTTCGCCCGCACCTTCGGCATCACTTCCAGTGACAATTGGAGCATGCATATAGTAAAATCCATTTTTATTAAAATAGGAATGAATCGCAAAAGAGAGTGAAGAACGCAGTCGCATCACGGCACTAAACGTGTTTGTTCGTGTACGCAAGTGAGCTTGTTCTCTTAAAAATTCTAAGGAATGACGTTTAGGTTGTAAGATGGTTTTTGAAACTTCTTCGGGATCAGCATCTCCTAAAATGTCTATAGAGCTCACTTGAACTTCTACAGACTGTCCTTTTCCTTGACTTTCAACCAATCCACCTTTTATATGAACTGCAGCGCCGGTCGTAATCCGTTTTAACAATGCTTCATCCATGTTTTCAAAGTCTACCACACATTGGATACTTTGAAGGCATGAGCCGTCATTAAGCGCTATAAATCGATTGGCTCTAAACGTTCGAACCCATCCTTTGACTTCGATGTCCGTATGTTTGAGCTCTTGAGTTAATAAATGTACAACGGTGCTGATGGTCATAATTACAATTTTTAATTCTACAAATATATAGTTTTAAGCCAAACGAATCGGCGCTGTTTTAGTCTTCTTCAAACGTTTCCCCTTCTGGGATGATATTCAATGCAGGTTTCTTTAAAACTTTCTTGTTTGCGATGCTGCGTTCTAACGACAACAATAGGCAGGGTAATAACAATAAATTAGCTAACATCGCCAATAATAAGGTTGCTGAAATTAAGGCGCCTAAGGCTACGGTTCCTCCAAAGTTTGAGGTGATAAAAACCGAAAACCCAAAGAATAACACGATGGATGTATAGAACATACTTACCCCAGTTTCACGAAGTGCAGCAAATACAGATTTTTTAATTTTCCAATGGTTGGCCAGTAGCTCTTGACGGTATTTGGCCAAAAAGTGAATGGTATCATCTACAGAAATTCCAAATGCGATACTAAAGACTAATATCGTTGAGGGTTTAATGGGAACCCCCAAGTAGCCCATCATTCCTGCCGTGACTAGTAATGGCAGTAAATTAGGAATCAACGAAATAACGATCATCCGCGACGAGCGAAACATATAGGCCATAAAAAGAGAAATCAAAAAGATCGCTAAGGCCAATGATAAGACTAAGTTTCTTACTAAATATTTGGTTCCTTTTTGAAATAAATATGCTTTTCCAGTGATCGATACATCATACTGTTTCTCAGGAAATAATTTATCAATTTTTGCGAGGAGATCTTCTTCAATACGCTCCATTTTATCGATCCCAGCATCTTTCATAAACGTGGTGATTCGGGCATAACGCCCCGTACTGTCGACAAAGTTTTTTAGCAGCTCAACATCAGTAGAAGCGTTTTTAGCATACGATAAAATGAAACTATTTTCTTGTGCTGAAGGCAACTGATAATACTTTGGATTTCCGTTGTAATACGCTTGTTTGGAATATTTTACTAAACTGACAACCGAGATGGGTTTTGAGAGTTCTGGAATTTCAACAATCAAGTCTTCAAGTGCGCTCATTCGCTTTAAAGTTGAGAGTTTTATCACTCCTTTTTTTCGTTTGGTATCGATTAAAATCTCGAGAGGCATCACCCCATTAAACTCGCGTTCATAGAATTCTATATCTTTATAAAACTCCGCTTTTTTGGGCATGTCCTCAATTAAACTCCCAGTGGTTTCAATTTGAAATATACCAACGATACTGATCGCTAGTAATATAATAGCTGTAACATATATGGTGATGTTTTTATGTTTTACGGTATGCTCAATCCAATCGCCCAATTGATTGATCCAACGCTTGTTTAAATGCTCTAAATGCTTCTCTTTTGGGATTGGCATAAAACTATAAATCACAGGGATGATAAATAAACACAACAAGAAAATTGCAATAATACTAAGCGAAGCAACGATCCCAAATTCGGTCAGTAATTTACTTTGTGTAATGATAAACGTTGCAAATCCAGACGCAGTTGTAACGTTGGTCATTAAAGTCGCATTTCCTACTTTCGAAATAACCCGTTGTAGCGACTTGGCTTTGTTTCCGTGTTTGTTGACTTCGTGCTGGTATTTATTTATCAGAAAGATACAATTTGGAATTCCGATCACAATAATTAGGGGTGGTATCAAGGCTGTAAGGACGGTGATTTCATATTCTAATAGTCCTAGAATCCCAAAGGTCCACATTACTCCAATAACCACCACAGTCATAGATATAAAAGTAGCTCTGTAAGATCTAAAAAAGAAAAAGAAAATGAACGAAGTGACCAAAATAGCCGCTAAAATAAACGTGCTAATCTCGTCAATAATATTTTGAGAATTCAGGGTTCGTACATACGGCATTCCAGAAACGCGGACATCTAAATCATACGCTTCCTCAAACGCTTTTACTTTAGGGATCAACTGTGTTTCAATAAACGCTTTTCGTTCGGAGGTGTTGACAATCGATTTATCTAGGTAAATGGCCGTTCGAATGGCTTCTGTTTCTTTGTTAAAAAGAATGTTATCATAAAATGGATAGTCTTCAAAAAGCGCTTTTTTGAGCCCCTCTAGTTCAGATTGTGTTTGTACCGAATCTTTAATAAATGGAACGAGGTCAAATTGTTTTTTTTGTTCATTTTTGACCAGCTTCTGTAAATCTTTGATCGTAATAACGGCTTCAACGTTCGGGTGGCCATCAAAACTTTTGGAAAAAGTGTTCCAAGCATTCAGTTTTTCGACCGTGAGGAGCGTACTATCTTTAACGCCCATTACAATCAAATTACCTTCTTCTCCAAAAATGTCTAAAAAATGATTGTATTCTAAGTTGATGGGATGATCATCGGGTAACAAATTCGCTTCGGTATAGGTGAAGCGCATTTTGTTCCATTGCATTGAAAAAAGTACGGTAGTAAGCACTACAGCAATAAGAATGACAATTCTGTTCCTAAGAATCAGTCGTGCAACGATTTCCCAAAAACCGTTTGAAAAGAGTTTAAACATAGCCTTTTTTGATGGATTCAAAGGTAAATAAAATGAATCTAAAAGAAGGGCATGGAGTGTTTAATTTCCACACCTAAAAATTAAATAAAAACGGGAGTTAAACCTTGAGGATTTCGATTTCTTTTGACACAAACAATTCGTCAGCTTTTTTAACATGAGCATCGGTCAAATTTTGCACATCCATTTCAGCATTTTTCTGAAGATCTTCAGATGCATCTTCGATATTTTTGATTTCCGAATTCGCGTCTTTTCGAGCCGATCGAATCGATATTTTTGCTTCTTCAACTTCAGCTTTGGCTTGTTTGGCTAATTCACGACGGCGTTCTTCGGTTAAAGGCGGCACATTGATAATGATGGTTTCGCCATTATTCATCGGGTTGAACCCTAAATTGGCAATCATTATCGAGCGTTCTATTTCCTGCAGCATTGCTTTTTCCCAAGGTTGAACGGTAATGGTTCGTCCATCCGGAGTATTGACATTTGCAACTTGAGTTAAGGGTGTTTGTGATCCATAATAATCGACCATCACACTGCCCAACATGGCTGGACTTGCTTTTCCGGCACGGATATTCACAAATTGTTTTTCTAAATGCTTGAGTGCATTTACCATAGCTTCCTTTGTGCTATCCAGTATAAAATCTATTTCTTCGTTCATTTTAAACGTTTTAAATCTCTAATTTTTTCTAACTTACCGTGGTTCCTATCGCGGCACCAGATACAATTTTAAGAAGGTTTCCTTTGGTATTCATATCAAATACAATAATTGGCAAATCGTTTTCTTGACTTAAAGTAAAAGCAGTGGTATCCATCACTTTCAATCCTTTTTTGAGAACATCCTCAAAACTGATGGTGTCAAATTTAATCGCTGTTTTATCTTTCTCTGGATCGGCATTATAAATTCCATCTACACGAGTCCCTTTCAAAATAACGTCAGCTTCAATTTCGATGGCTCTTAGGACCGCAGCAGAATCAGTTGTAAAGTAAGGGTTTCCTGTACCGCCACCAAAAATGACGACCCGCCCTTTTTCTAAGTGACGCATGGCACGCCGGCGAATAAAAGGCTCGGCAACTTCATTAATTTTTATAGCAGACTGTAATCGGGTTGGGATTCCAGCATCTTCTAGGGCACTTTGTAAGGCTAAGCCGTTAATAACAGTGGCCAACATACCCATATGATCCCCTTGAACACGGTCCATTCCATTACTCGCTCCAGCAACTCCACGAAAAATATTACCACCCCCAATGACAATGGCCACTTGGATGCCTTGATCGGTAATTTGTTTGATTTCCTTAGCGTAGTCCGACAACCGATCTGGATCGATTCCGTAATTGCGATTCCCCATAAGGGCTTCTCCAGAGAGCTTCAGTAATATTCGTTTGTATGTCATAATGGTGTCGATCGTTAGGCAAATATACGTAATATCTTAAATCCAAAAAGCGGTTTTTTGGAATTCTA
Organism: uncultured Flavobacteriaceae bacterium; assembly: GCA_905479095.1. Lineage (GTDB taxonomy): Bacteria > Bacteroidota > Bacteroidia > Flavobacteriales > Flavobacteriaceae > Hel1-33-131. Next base: position 1,161 of record CAJQLD010000065.1, on the reverse strand, counting down.
ATCAATTTTGAGCCGAATCTATTTTTGGGGTTCCCGTTTTTTTTATTACTTTGGAACAATGAATCGATCCCAAATCTATTCTACACCATGAAAACCGGATGGTTTACATCAAATTATTGGATAATTATTTTATTGCTAAAAAGGGTGGGGCGATGTTGGTTTTGGGAGAATAAAAAGGCACTAGTGCTTACAGATATTAGTTTTCACAAATTTAAAAAATGAATTACTGAAATTATGATTTTATCAATTTTACTAAGCTTAATTCTAATTGGACTTGGAGTCCTCCATTTCAATTGGGTATTTGGCGGAAAATTTGGGTTTTCGGAATCGTTACCAACCAAAAAGAACGGAGAAAGAGTATTGAATCCGAAGAAAATTGACAGTGCTATTGTTGGTCTTGGATTGGTGGTTTTTGGAATTTTTTATATCTTTAAATCTGGACTCATCGATTACAACCTTCCTCAATGGATTCTGAAATATGGAAGTTGGATAATTTCAATACTATTTCTTTTAAGGGCGGGTGGAGAATTTAAATATGTTGGATTTTTTAAAAGCGTAAAAAAAACGGATTTCGGAAAACGGGATACAACGTTTTTTTCGCCGCTTTGTTTGGCTATTGGAATCTTTGGAATAATAATTCAACTTATGAAATAAAAACGGAAATAAATACCAGCCTTCGGTAATCTCCCGATTTAGTGAAATATAAAAACACCAACATGAACTTGAGCGTTAGAGAATTAGAGATCCATGAGATTGGACGGATGGTTGATTATTTTATCACTGCCAAGGATTCATTTCTAAAAGGAATGGGAGCGGACAAAAGTAAATTACCTACTAGAGATGATTGGATCCAAAAACTTGAATTGGATTTTAATAAACCAGATGATGAAAAGGAGTTTTATTATATTCTCTGGTTTCTTGACAACCAACCAATCGGGCATTCAAATATCAATCAAATTAAATTTGGGAATACCGCCACGATGCATTTACATCTGTGGGATTCAGCGACAAGAAAAAAAGGCCTCGGAATCCAGTTTTTAAGAATGACGGTTCCTTATTATTTTAAAAAATTCAATTTAAAAAAATTGATTTGCGAGCCCTATTCCAAAAATGTGGCGCCAAACAAAGTGTTGAAAAAACTGGGGTTTGAATGGGTCAGAA
>CAJQLD010000064.1 GCA_905479095.1 uncultured Flavobacteriaceae bacterium | reverse complement strand
GTTTCGAAAAAAACTCAATGGGGTGTACGATAAGAATCCGTAATTACTTTATTTATAGAGTATTACGGATTTTTTAGTTTAATATTTGTACGAATTTACTATTTTAAGCATTTATTTGTAGCCATTATTAGCTTATTGTTTCTTTTGGTTTTTCTTCTATTCAAATCCAAATGCTTTTTTAACTGAAAAGTTTTCGTCTAGCGGAGTAGATTGAATTTTTTCTTTGCCGTCACTTCCAATAACGGATATTTTAATTTCTCTAGGTATTACAAGGAAAAAACATAAAACTTAGAAGAGCCTCAAGTGAAAATCAGCTTAAAAATATTATTGTAGGTACAGCAGGACTATTTACAGGGTTTTCTTTAAAGCGATAATTCACTATCTTTGGTGGATAAACCAATTTAACCTCTGCGCACCTGACGTAATTAATTCAATCTTCATAGATTTTGCTAAGCGGAGAATATTTTAAGAATTAATTTGGAACAAATTAATATACGATTTGTACCAGACGAATGATTATAATAACTCATGTGTTCACTGTTTTAAAACTAAAATTCACTTTCTTATGAAAACAAAATTACTTTTTATAGCATTCTCTTTAACTGTATGGTTTAGTTTTTCACAAATCCCAGATTATTTGCCTCAAAACGGTTTAGTAGCTTGGTATCCATTTAACAATAACTTCAATGATGAAAGTGGAAATGGAAACGATGGATCTTCGTCAGGAACTATTACATTTATAGATGATAAGGATTCAAATAATTTATCATCAGTACAGTTAGGAAGTGGTAGCGTTCTATTACCACAAATTATTTTTCCATACACACGTGAAGAAACCTTCTCTATTTCTTTTTGGTTTACACATTCTTCAACTAGTAATGCAAGATTAATGTCTACAGAATGTCCTGAGGGGAATTTTAGAATTACTAATAATTCGTCAGTATCCGGAGGGTTCTCTATACAATACGGAGACTACCAAAACCTTTCTTTAAGTAATCCTACGGAATGGAACCATGTGGTTTATGTTTATAATAGCAGAAATGAAGAAGTTTATTTAAATGGAGTACTTGAAGTTACTAATTATGATTCAGTCACACAAGCCATAAGTTACTGTCATCCATTAACTTTGGGGGCAAAAGCATCAAATCCAAATAATGATAGATGGAACGGGGAAATTGATGATATTGGTTTTTGGAATCGACCATTAACCTCACAAGAAGTTTCTCAATTGTATACTGGTAATGCCTATGCTCAAGATATTGAACTCAATGGAACAATAAGCGCCGAAGACAATCAAATCAAAAACTTGCTAGACCCAACCGATGCACAGGATGCGGTGACTTTATCTGTTCTGTTGGAAAAGATATCTGAGCTTCAAGACCAAATAGATAACGCACAGATAGGCTCAATAACAGACGTTGACGGTAATACGTACAACAGCCTAGCTTACGGCAACCAGGCTTGGACGGTAGAGAATACTGAGGTGGTAACTTACCGTGATGGCACCTCAATTCCACAAGTTACTGCCAATGATGAATGGGAAAGCCTCACCACAGGCGCTTGGTGTTATTATGAGAATGACGAAACAAAGCCAAGACTTTATAATTGGTATGCAGTGATGGGCATCCACGATCCAGCTTCATTATCAAACCCATCACAAAGAAAAGAATTTGCACCAGAGGGCTGGCACGTACCATCAGATGCAGAGTGGACAACTCTTGAAGAATATCTCATAGCCAATGAATATAACTATGACGGCACCACCACAAAAAATAAAATAGCCAAAGCAATGTCTTCTACAACAGGCTGGAATAGTTCAACAAATGCAGGAGCAGTAGGAAACAACCAAAGCTTAAACAACAGCAGCGGCTTTAACGGCTTCCCTGAGGGTAACCGTTTCAAGAGTGGTTCGTTCAAAAATGAGGGTAACCTTGTAGTCTTTTGGAGTTCCACTGAGGACAATACAGGTTTCGCATGGAACCACTTCCTGATCAACTTTGGCAGTAACATCTACAGGGACGACAACACCAAGCAAAACGGCTTTTCAGTGCGTTTTGTTAGGGATTAAAAATTTTGACTTTTGACTCTTAAAGGGGCTGCCTTGCGTTGTCCCTTTTTTTAAATCAGCGCCCTAAGGGGCTTAAAAATTTACACCTTCAACTCTTTTGGTTGGAGGTTTTTTGTTTTTAGACTCCTTACTTTAGATACCGTACTGTGAAATTAAACAGCCATTAATTGGAGCTTACAAAACGATACAGAACTACCTACTTTTAGTTTTTCTTCATTTTTTCTGGTACTAGTGGATTCATGATTTTAAACCAAAGTGGTGGGATCAAACTCAAAAGAATAGAAGCAGGGTATCCCAAAGGCAAGGTTGGGCTTTGTTCATAGCTGTTTAGCAGTTGGTATTTTTTGGAGGACTTAAAGTGGTGGTCACTATGTCGAGTCAATTCATACAACACAATCCGTCCAATTTTAAAATTAGAATTCCATGAATGGTGGGGTTGCACGCGCTCGTACCTTCCAGAGGGTGTTTTAAAGCGTCTCAACCCATAATGCTCAATATAATTGATGCTTTCCAAAAACAGAAAAGACACCACTCCAACAGCGATGGCAAATAGCATCACATCAAGTGAAAAGAAATAGAACACCCCAAAAATATAGGCAGGTTGAATCAAATGATACCAAAGCATGTCATTTTTCACAGAAAAAAATGAGCGTTTCTGAGTTTTTAAAAGTTTCATTTGATGGGTCCAGGCATCTACGTATTGCTTTGTCACAGAGGTAACCCAAAACGAAAATACAGTCTGGTTGTATTTTGCTGTTGCGCCATCGTTTGGAGTTGCCACATTCATATGATGACCAAAGTTGTGTTCGATATAAAAATGCATATACAGACAGGGCATGTATAGGCATTTGGACATGAACCGCTCAAAGTAGGGTGCTCTGTGCCCTAATTCATGCGCCACATTAATGGCATTGGTTGCCAATAAAATCCCAGCAGAAAGGCCGAGTCCAATGAGTTCATACGTCGCGTAATCCTGCGTTTGAATTTTTGAAAAAACAAGCCATAAAAGACCAAATACGATGGGTAAATTTAAATATAACATCCCATCAAAAACCCAGTTTGTTTTTTTGATCGTCACTTCCTCGGTGGATAAATTTTTGGTTTTCTCGCCCGTCACCAGGTCTAAAAAGGGGAGTGCTATAAACGTGTACATAACGGACACATACGTGCCGAGTCCGATCGATTCAAAAGAGATGAATGCTGTAACGGGTACGGTATAAGCAAAAAGATATTTCAGATCCCTCATTTCTTAAAGATATACAAAAATAAATTAAGAGTGGTTCTCTGTTAAATCTTCAAAATGGCCAATTCTGGCGATTCGTTTGTACAGAAATGAGTTGTTGTATGCAATATATTAAAAATCAGTAACTTAGTTTGATAGGGGTTTTTGGCTTTTTAGCAGTGTTTGTCTTGAGTTTTTTGGACATTGAATTTATTCATAAAGCAGTTAAGTTTATCAATACCAATAAATTGAATTTTCTATACGTTTAAGAAGATCAGTTTACGAGTTCCAGTTCCAATGCCTCTAAAGACTTTCCTTTGGTTTCTGGCAATACTTTTAAAAGGATGAAAAATCCAATAAATGCGATCGCTCCAAAGATGAAAAAGGTCAGTGAATTTCCTAGATTAGAAAGCTCCCAAGGAAATATTAGTTGGACTAAAGAGCTGATTAATGAATTGATAAAAGCAATGACACCGATGGCGAATCCTCTATATTTTAATGGGTAGAGTTCGGAGAGCAACACCCACATAACAGGCCCTAATGAAAAAGCAAAACAGGCAATAAACCCTAAAATTCCAATTAAGATTAAATTGGCATTTATCGTGGTTGCCGCTTCTAAAATGGCCCCATCATTTTTACTGTAAATTTGGTTTCCTAAGACCGATTTTAATTCATTTTTAAAGTCAATATCGGAAGCATACTTCTTAGTTGTAATGGATACTAATTTTTCAGAACCCGTAAATTCGAATTGGTTAATTTGTTCCTCTGATAATTGGTAAGTGGCTTGGCTAAAACCATAGGCACACACCAATAAACTAATTGCAATTCCTGCCGTCCCCACTAATAGTAAAGGCCTTCGGCCCATTCTGTCGATTAAATAAATAGCAACAAACGTAAAAACGACGGATACGGTACTTAATAAAACACCGGATGAAAATGCGGCATCTGTACCAATTCCTGTTTGTTTAAAGATGGATGTTGCATAGAAGTACACGGCGTTAATTCCGGTAATTTGCTGAAGCACCCCTACAATTAAGCCAACCACTAAAATAAATCGTAACGATGGCTTTAATAAGTCTTTAATTTTTAAGGGCGATTGGTTTTCATTGGCATTAATATGTTGCTCTATAGAGGCGATTTCTTCCTCCGCTCTCTCTTTTCCATGAATGAAGTTTAAAACATTATTAGCGGCTTTCACGCGCCCTTTTAAATACAACCAACGTGGACTGTTTGGAACAAAAAATAGAAAGATAAAATAGAAGACTGCTGGAACAAACTCGACCCCTAACATCCATCTCCACACGTTTTCATCGTTCAAAAAAGTGCTGTCTGGGGTGTTGTACTTATTGAAAAAATAGTTACTTAAGAAGGCTGCAAAAAATCCAAAAACGATGTTTAGTTGTTGTAATGAAACGAGTTTCCCTCTATTTTCAGCGGTTGAAATTTCTGCAATATACATAGGCGCCAAAACCAAAGCAGCTCCAAATGCCAACCCTCCAATGATTCGTGCCACATAGAGCAGTTCATAGGACCCTGCCATGGCCGATAATACTGCCGAAATTGCATATAAAAAAGCGACAAAAATCAACATTTTTTTCCGCCCAATGAGATCACTGAATCGTCCAGAAAATAACATCGCAAACATGGCTGCAAATGAAGGCGAACTGACGACCCATCCAGATTGTATTTCGGTTAAATTAAATTCAGGGCCTGCAAAAGACATGACCCCTGAAATGATCCCTGCATCAAAACCAAAAAGAAAGCCTCCTAAGGATACTACAAAGGCAATAAAGACAAGTTTTTTATTCATAATTGGTGAATCAAAATTTAATAAATGAGTGATTGCATTGCTCGTGGTTCAATTTCTAACTGGGTTTCGTTATTCCCGACAACCAGTTTATAATTTATTTTTTGATCCGTTGTGTTCATTACAACGGTTACAATTTTTCCGTCTTTGTTTATAAACGAAGTGCTTTCAATAGTACTTCGACTTGCAGAGGTGCTAACCCGTAAGGCCCCTGGTTTAATAAATTTAGAAAAGTGACCAATATAATAATAAGTCGGCGTATATATAAGTTCTCCTGTTTTTGTGTCGGCATGAATAGGGGCGAAGCAGAAATTTGCGACATGGTTTGGACCTCCTCTTTCATCTAATAAAATATTCCAATCTGTCCAGCCAACTACGCCGCTATTAAAATCGTTGATCATGGAATTTCCATAGCGCTCTGCATTGGGCCAAAAGTGTAATCGTTCTGTAGCAAACCCTTCTTGACAGCCTTCTGTAAATAATAGGTTTTTGGACGGGAAAGATTCATGGATATTTTTTAAGTTATCATATTTTGGCAAACCACCAGTCCAAGTTTCATACCAATGAAAACCAATGCCCCAAGCATATTTTGACGCTTCTGGATCTTCAAAAATAGTGTTCGCTCTGTTTGTAATTAAATCTCTATTGTGATCCCAAACAACAATATTTTTATCTCCTAAACCTTCTTTTTCTAGTGTTGGGCCTAAATAGTCTCTTAAGAAATCGCGCTCCTCTTCAGCGGTGTAAATACAAGATTCCCAACGTTGGACTGCCATGGGTTCATTTTGTATGGTTAATCCCCAGACAGGGATGCCTTCTGCTTCATAGGCTTTGATAAATTTCACGTAATAATTAGCCCAAGCTTGACGAAATTCTGGAAGTAGTTTTCCGCCTCTTAGCATGTTTTTATTGCTTTTCATAAATGCTGGGGGACTCCAAGGGCTGGCATAAAAAACCAAGTCCTCCTCAATTAATTCAATGGCTCTTTTTATGAACGGTACTCTTTTCTCCTTGTCTTTTTCGATTGAAAACGTCTTTAATTCAGTATCACCTTCCTCAATATAAGTATGGCTTCCTAAACCAAAATCACTACTGTGAATACTTGTTCTTATGATATTATAACCAATCCCGTTTTTCCCGTATAACGACTGTAATAGTTGGTCTTGTTGTACATCATTTAGCTTCGAGAAGACGTCAGCCGAAGCATCGGTGATGGCGCCTCCTATTCCTAAATACTCTTGAAATGTTTTTTCTGGATTCACAAAAATTGCAACTTCTGTTTCTAAGGGTTGCACTTTGGGTTTAAACGTTTGCTCACTTGTTTTTGTCAATCGAAGTTCAGTATCCTTCGCTGTGGTATAAACCTGAAGTGTTTTGAGTTGGTAATTTTTCACAGATAAAATAGTGCTCGTATTAGTACTTAATTCTTGTTGTTTAGACTTTGAACAAGATACAATTAAAACCAATAGACCTATTAATTTACAACGCTTTAAAAACATATGTTTATGATTTTTTATAGTTTAAATTCGTGTTTTACCCAATCAACTTCCATCACCCATTGATCACTTGTCATTGGATAATCCGTAATTTTGGCAAAGTTTAAAATAGCAAACATTGGTTCTGGGTAAGCATCGCCCAGTCCAACATTACGATAGATTTCTTTGTCATCAACCCGATAAACGAGATCGCTGCCTTCCCATTCTACAGCATATTCGTGATATTTGTTTAAGGTAACGTCAAAGCCTTGACGATAGCTCCACCAATCGCCTTTATCGCATTCCTCTAAGTTTTTAATAGCACCTGTTGTAAAATGATCTTTTTGATGATCTCCATGGTGTTCAAAAATATCAATTTCACCTGAGCCTGTCAAGGGCCAGCAAACCGTTTCATCAGCTTCTTGCACTGGTGGCTCATTATTTTGAGCGCCTAATAGCCACCAAGCTGGAAACATACTAGGTTCCCCATTACTCCATAATTTCAATCGTGCAGTCCATTTGCCTTTAATAAACTCTTTTTTGTTTTTTGAAGTGATACGGCCTGCAACATATTCTGTGTCAGGGTGTTGTTTTCCATACTTATCCAAATTATCACAGCTTCGTTTTTCGTCAATTTTGAGAACCTTTAATTTTAAGGTACCATTACTAACTTCTCGTGTTTCATATTCATTATCTGGCACATAGCAATGGGTTTCATTGTTTACCCAAATACGTTGATCTTGCCAATTATTTGAATTAAAAGTATTAAAATTATCTAAGAAATCTATTTCCCAGACGTTACTAGTTTCTTTGTCGTTTGAATATTTTTTGTGTGTATTCTTACACGATAATTGGCTGATGCCAATGATCATAATTCCTAATACATATAAATAATATGCTTTGTTCATAATTCTATTTATTTAATGAAATGAGGGCTTAGTTTTTATTTTTTGATCCTATCTAGTTTACAGCGAACTCAAAAATTTGAGAATCGGAGGTGTTTCCAACCTGATCGGTTGTGACCACTTTCCAATAATAGACTTGACCAGAAGCAACGGTTATTCCTAGGTTGGTATTACTTGTGTCTCCCACTTCTGTGGTCGGGGGGTTCACAGTATCAACCCATAGTGTATAGGAGGCAATATCATTATCAACATCTGATGCTTCCCATTCGACTGTAATTGATCCCGCATTGACAGTTGTACCCGATTGAGGACTGATTGCTTCAGCAGGAAAAGGGGCATGGCTTTCTTCTTGGAGTCCTGCACTGTAAAACTTCCAAATGGAACTTTCAGCTGTATCGGTAGTACCACTAACTAAAGATTTCACGGACCAAGAATAGGCGACTCCTCTTAAAATACGAATCAGAAATTCATTTGTAATTGTACTGATGTTTCTAGAAGTACCCTCATTTAAATTGGTAATTTCTAAAATATACGAGCTGGCATTTGTAGCCTCCTCCCACTGAAACAATACTTCGGCTTCAGTTTCAGAAATAACCGCACCTTCGTTACATTCTGTATTGTTTTCAGGAAACAGAAGCGTTGCTTGTGTTGGTGGGTCTACAGAGTCGATCTCTGATCCATTTTCATCACTACTACAGGATGCACCTAGGAGTATTAAACTCAAACAAGTTGGGATTAGTTTTTTGAACGTATTCATTGCTTTACAATTTTATAATTATAGGTGTTTTCTGGGGTCACTATTTTTAGTATAAATAATCCATTAACGAGTTCCGACAAATCAACCTTAATTTCATTAGTGGTTGCGTTGTATGTTTTAGACACGACTCGTTTTCCTGTTATATCGTAGATTTCTATAGGGATTGTAGCCCTGTTTAGGAGATGAGTGCTAATAAATAGCTGATTATTTACTGGATTTGGATATACCAAAGGTTCAGTATTTATAATGATGGTCTTTTCATAAACCCCTTGACATTCTTTGTTTGATTTCACGGATATCTTATTTACACCACTGACTAACTGCAATTCCGTTTCATTTTCAGCCGTTATAAGTGTTTCGTTATTTAGGGTCACATAATATAACTCGCCACCTTCAAGTGAGAGAGTTGCAACGAATGAATTTACAGATCTATTTGTGTTAACGATTAACGCTTCTGGCTCATTGACGACGACTGTAAAACACTGTTCATAGTCAGATTGTCCATCAATCGTAATGCATAATGTATAGATACCAGCAGATAGGTTTTCGAAATTAATTTCTGAAGTAAACGTTTCAGTGGTCGTGTAGTCTCCTCGAGTAATCACGACGTTATAGGTGTCGTTTTCTACAGCAGATAACGCAATATGACCATTATTTGAAGATCGGCATGTTTCACTCAACACAGCTATTGCAAAGTTTTCAAGTGGTAAATTGAAAATGGGACACCCTGTGACATTTACGGTCGTATTTGCAGGTGTATTTGGACAGGCATCGTCACCATCCAAAACACCATCTCCATCACTATCAGGATAATCAAACTCCATCCAATTAAAATTAAAACCGCCTGATAATATTCGCATTCTTAATGTATGCACTCCTTTTTCAATGGTTAAATTGTTAGCAACCGTTTCCCACGTTTGCCAGCCATTTGTAATCACCGTATTCATGACAATTAGCTCGGTTTCAACAGCGTTTTCATCAACACTGTACAATCCAATTTTCCCTACGCTAAATCCAGAAACCCTCAGTTTTATCCCATACAAACTTGTTTGAGGCACATAAATAGGATAGTCGGCATAATCACCTGAGTCTGTGTAACCAAAATTTTGACCACCACCTTCATCAGAAGTGTCTTCGAGTCCCATACCTTCCATAAATTCGTAATCCTCAACTTGGATCACCGTCGGAATTATGGCCCGGTCTTTAGCGATATTGTTGATTACTAAATCTGAAAAAGTATTTAATGTTTTATTTGATTGCGATTGAATTGTTGTTCCTGAATAACTAACCGTGATGTCATCCCCTAATAGAAAGAAATCATCTAGATTTAGAACCATCAAGCGTGCTCTTAATGGATCTGATATTACAGAAGTAACCGTCTTTTGGATCCCATTTATAAGCACCGTGAATTGGTCAGAAGTTGCATTTAATGATGTTGGTAAAATAGATTCGCTTATGGTGATTTCTAAAGCGTTTTCACTCTCTCCAGTTTTACCATTTAAGGCATTTAAAGCAAGGGCATCAACCGTCCCAGTGTTTTCAAATTCAATGCTACTTATATTGAAAGGGATATCATTATTAATATGAAATTTTAAACGGTGTTCCCCAGCTGGAAGAATAATATCTGAAACTTCAAATGTAGAAAATTGTGACCAACCGCCTGTTGAATTCACCACTTGTGTTGTTGTTACTTCTTGATCATCAATTGAAAGAAAAAATTCCCCTCCGGATTCTTGTGTTGCCAATCTAATTTTTGCTTTGTAAACAGCAGTTTCATCGATGCTAACTGTATATTTCATCCATTCCCCTTGCTCAACAAAACCGACATGAAATCCATTACTATTAATCTGATCCGTATTTTTTTCTATATCGACGCCATCATTTCGATAGGACCAACCACTATTCCATGCGGTGTAATCTCCAGTAGATAAATTATAGTCTCCAACAACGTTGTCATAGTATGCAAACTTATTTTTTCCTAAATCAAAATCTGCCATATGAACCACGCCTGGAATTACTGATGGTGTTCCATTAAAAGGGATTGTCTCATCTGTTTGTACTTGTCGGATCAAAGCATCAGGGACATCTTTTCTATAGCGGCTGTTGTCGACTAATAGATTATCGGCGAGTTTCATCATACTATTAAAAGCTTCTGTAGCAGTTGGCTCCGGACCATTGCCCTGCCAGTAGTCTAAAATATCCTGATAACCAGAGTTTATATCAATAGCATACGGACTGTCTATATCTCCAATTTTACGAACGGCCCACCAGGCCCAACCGATATTATTATCTTCAAAAAGAGAAACGGCATCGGTAAACCAGGTATTTGAATTTTCGCCAGATTCTCCCATCCAAAGCGGCACATTTTGTTGCTCCCTAAGAGGTAAGATCCAATCCAAATCTCCAGGATTATTGTGGTTCCAATATTTATGGAAGCTATACACCATATTAGTGTCCCAGGGTGGGGTGAGACCACTATGATCATTGGCATACGAGTTTCCTTCGATATACAAAATATGATTTGTGTCTACGCTTCGTATTCCAGTAGTGATCTCTTCAAAAAGGTCTCTCAGTAGTGTGTTTCCAGGTAAATCCCAGTGTGTTTCATTGATAAGATCATAGCCGCCAATCCACTCATTATCTTTGTACCTGTCCGCGATTCTCGTCCATAGAGCTACAAGTTTATCCCTGTTTTCTTGGCTTTCCCACAACGATGGTTTACTCGGGTCATAATCATTAATTTCGGATCCAGCCCCTTGGCCACCTGGCGTGGCATGCATATCTAAAATAACATAGATATCGTGAGCAGCGGACCACGCTAATACATCGTCAATCAATTCAAAACCAGTTTCTATCCAAGTATTTTGACCCCCAACAGGCTCCTCTTCGATTGGGAGCGTAAAAAGGTTGTAATGCATCGGGATACGAATACTATTAAACCCCCAAGCTGCTAAAGAATCTACATCGCGTTTTGTGAAGTGGTTTTCTCGCCATTTATCATAAAAAGTTTCGGTATTAGCTTCTCCCATTAACTCTGTTAATTTATCCTTTATTTCATGCTGAGACCCTGCAAAGCCAGAGGTTTGCATCATGTAACCTTCCATAATTTGCCAACCACCAGGTCCATATCCTCTTAAAAGAACTTCTTCGTTATTAGAGTTCACTATTTTAGTTCCTTGCGTGTGAAGCCCTTGACTCCAACTGAACGTCGAAAGAACTATGAAGCTAATAAAAAGTATTAAATTTTTCATTTTGTATATCTTGTAATTTTTAAAAGGAGCTGTACTTAATGTTACTCAAGTTCGTGATCCTACGGCTATAATCTTGCACTATTTACCGCTCTTAATTTAGATTTGTAAATCGCAAAATAATTTAAAAGAGACACGTTCTATTTTTTTAAAACACCGCCTCTTTTTTGTAATTATTTAAATTTCGAATTACTGTCTTAACAAGGACCAGTTGTCTAAAACAATCCCATCAGACCCCCATTGTCCACCACCAGATCTAAATAATAGATAATAGGTCCCAGTGGTTGTAATTTCAAATTGCCCAGGGTTATCAGTAGCATCACAAGCTCCTGCAACGGCCGAACCAGAATAGGTTTTTATACTACCACATTCCCATGCGTTAAAGGCTTTCAGGACATACTGGTCTCCATTGTAGTCGCCCGTGTTTTCAACAGGTTGAGTTGCACCAATATATACTTCACCCCAAACGTCATTTATGTCAGCATAAGTCATGTCCATATCAAATTGATAGGTTCCTGGGTCTAAAGTAACTTCGGTATATATGGCCCAGTGTTTCCATTCGCTAGGGCTTTCTGTTTCTGCAAATTTTGCCACCCCATCGGCGATGGTGACGGAACCAATTCCATTATCAGAAGCGTCGATATTAATAATAGTCCAACCACTTGCATCCTCAAAACTTCCATTTGTAATAAGATTGGTGATAACAGCTGCTTCGACGGTCACTTCAGTGGAAGCCTCATTAGAAATTGCGGCATCATTCGTGGCCATTAATGTCACTGTATATGTACCTTCTGTTGCATAGGAATACACAGGGTCTTTATCTGTGGATGTGCCTGAGCTATCGCCAAAATCCCAGGAATAAGTTGTGGCATTTGTAGACGTATTTGTGAAGGTTGCCGTAAGATTAGAGGCATCGAATGTAAAACTAGCAACTGGTGCTACAGCAGGGTCAATGACCGTAACTTCTTTTATGATTTCTGCAGAACCGGTCTCATTTGTAGCTGTTAAAATTACTGAATAGCTTCCGCCTTCAGAATAAGTATAACTCGGATTTTCATCTGTGGATGTGCCTGATCCATCGCCAAAATCCCAAGAATAACTTGTAGCATTCGCAGAGTCGTTTGTGAAGTTTGTGGTGAGATCAGAGGTTTCAAAATCAAAGCCAGCGACCACAGCAAGCGCAAATGAGCCAAGGGATCGAACGGTTACATTATCTATGGTAACGCCCTCGGCACCATAATTAGACCCACCACCTCGGATCACTAAATAGGCTGTTCCAGCGGTTGGGAATTCAAAAATCCCCCCTGAACCGACACAACTATAGGCTGCAAAATCGCCATCAAAGGGCTCGCCTCCACAACCTTCCCAAGTGTTTAGGGCTAATCGCATTCCTCCATCGGTATAGTCTTGACCTTCAACAGGAGTTTCGGTACCCACATAGACTTCAAACCAAGAATCGGACAAAGGCCCTCCTTTAATATCCATTGAAATTTGATATTCGTTGTTTGCTAATACCTGTATAGGTTGGTAAATACCAACTTGTCCAAAACCGCCGCCTGTCCAATGGGCTTCATTGGTATCAAAGGAAATATCGACACCCTCAGAAATTGGTAAAACAATCCATGGATCACTGCCATTAAATTCACCATTTTCAATAAGGTTAGGCGCTTTTAAGTCATCATTGATAACAATTGTTTGAATGGATTCTGCAACACCACCCTCGGTGAATATTTTAAATCTAACATTATAATCGCCACGATCAAAAAAGATCTTACTGGCTTCATACCCTTCAGCTGAAGAATTATCACCAAAATCCCAGTGTGTGTACCAATTTGCATCATTTGGAGCGGCTGTAAAAATCACTCTATTTGGGTTTTCAGAATCAAATGCGAAAGTAAAAAGAGCATCTTCGCTAGTTGGGGGCACAGCCGCCACTTCGTCGTCATCTGCACATCCCGTAGAAATCAAAATAATTCCTACCATTAAAATCCTACTTAAAAATTGTATTGTTTTCATGTGTTATTTTTTAAGAGTTACGCATTAGTAACCTGGGTTTTCTATAAGATTATCATTGTTGTTTCGTCTATCTTGACCTATTGGTAAATAATAGTGTCGTTCATAAAAATGCATCGGTAATGCTTCCGCATCAAAAGTCTCATAGGTAAATGTTTCATTTCCTGCGGCATCAATGTGTCTAAGCGTTCTCACCCCTTCAACCTGAATACTCAACGCTTCTTCGGCTATACGCCATCTTCTCACATCCCAATAGCGATGATCCTCAAACGCAAGTTCCAGTTTTCGTTCATTACGAATCCGATCTTTTAATGCATCACCCGAATACGGTTCTAAACGGAGATTCGCTGTAAGTCCAGCTCTGGTTCTAATCATTTCAATGTAGTCTCTTGCAGGCGCTTCCATTCCTAATTCTATCGCAGCTTCTGCGGCATTTAGGTATTGCTCTCCCAATCTGAAAATAAGACAATCCTGACCAGAGTAATATTGTGGTACAAAAAGAGGGGAATCACCATCTTCCAGGTGTTTTCTCACATAGAACCCTGTTTTTGTAGCATCGGGATGGACCCCAAGGCCATCTTTTCCAATACCGGTTCCACTTCCAGTGTCAATACTTCCGCCAGTTTCTGTACCATACCATATTTGTACGGGTAAGCCTTGAAATATATCATTGTTTGTTAATATGGTCCCTCTAAGGCGTGGATCACGATTTTCCCAAGGGTTATTTTCATCATAACCAGAACCGCTTTCACTTGGTAAAAGCCCCGTACTCAATACTTCATAACTATCTACAAGTTGTTTTGTTGGAGACATACTTGCTCCCCAATCTAATCGGTAGCTAAACGGTACATTATGTAAATCATACTCATGTCCTTTTTCGAAAGGAATCCAAATTTTGGTAAAGATGGCTTCATCATCCGTTTCATCAAGGAACAAATTCGCATAATTAGTAGATGGATCAGAATATTGATTAAATAACAAATACCCGCCTTCTGTGATGACTGTTTGAGAAGCACTTAAAGATGTTTGGTAATAAGCATCTGCAGCGGAAGCAGGAATTCCGACAACTCCATCGAGTTGAACGGTTCCGTATTTTGCAATACTACCGGCATATAAAGCGGCTCTAGACTCTAAAGATTTAGCGGCCCATTTTGGCGCTCTTCCCTTTTGAGAAGCCCATCTGTTTGGTAATAAATCAAATGCTGCTTGTGCATCGGATAAAACTTGATCATAGACTTCTTTCTCCGTATTTCTAGGTGGAAATAATTCCTCCTGTGGCGTGGAGTCTGGATTCTGAGGGACAAGAATAATAGGGACACCTCCATAGCGTTTTGCTAGCGCAAAATAACAGTAGGCTCTTAAGAAGTGCATTTCTCCGAGTCGGTTGTTACGTTCTTCAGATGTGAGCACACTTGTAGGAATCTGTTCTAGATTCTCAATTGAGTAATTAATTTTCCAAATTACATCATAGCCCCACCAATCTAAAGGCCAAGAATTATTTGCGGTTCCCCAGATTCCAGGTCTGTATTGGTTGTGTGCTGCCGTCCAAGCATAGGTGCCACGGGCTAAATCCGATATGGCGTCCCGTTGAGATCCACCAACATCCCAAAAACTTTCTAAATAGTCCCAAGGCATTCTATCGTAAATCTTGAAAAAATAGGTGTCCATTAGTGCTTTGTCACTCCAGACATCATTTTCAGTTATCCTATCTAATGGTGGCTCGTTCAAAAAATCATCATCACAAGTAATGAAGGTGAGCGCTAGTAGTGCAAAAATTATATTTATACGTTTCATAGTAATTTTTTTAGAGTGATATGTTGACACCAAATGTTATGGATTTTGTTTGTGGATAATACCATCCCACGGAGGAGGTATTTTGTGGATCAAAATCTTCCTTATAGTCTTTTATGACAAATAAATTATATCCAGTTACAAACACCGTCATTTTATCAAAACCTACATTGTTTTTGAATTTCGGTAAGGTGTAACTCAAATTAATATTTTTAAATCTTAGGTGTTTCCCGTTTCTTAACCAAAAGTCAGAATATTTATAGTTATTGTCGTTAAATCCGCCATCAGTGATTCTTGGGAATGCCGCAGCGTTGTTTTCAGGTGTCCAATAATCGAGTTGATAGTTGTAGCCGTTAAATCCATTACGTAACGGGCTTTGGGCTTCCCCATCTAGATAAATATCATAGCCTGCAGCTCCTGTTAATAATACCGATATGGAAAAGTTTTTATAGTCGGCTCCAAGGTTTAAAGAATAATTTATGGCTGGTTTGTCGCCGACACCAAATGTTTTTTGATCTTTAACATCAATAATATTATCTCCATTTAAATCTTCATAAACCACATCACCAGGCTGTAAACTTGTATTTCCATTACCATCTTGAATCGCATGTGTATCAATTTCATCTTGCGTTTGGAAAAGGCCCTTAGAAATATAACCTCTTCTTAGATTTGTATAGCCTCCAGTAGTCGTAAGGTTTTCTCTCATAAACGGATCTACTTGATATGTTTCGTCAATAAAAACAGCTTTTTCTCTTGACTTTGAAAAGTTTAATAAAGCGTTTATTTTCAAATTATCATTTAATTGTTTTTGATAATTTAATGAGAATTCAAACCCTTCATTCGAAAATTTATATAAGTTTTGGTCGGCCACAGCAACACCCAAAGTGTTTGGGACGCTGGAGTTGGCTCTAGCAATGACATTTTCTCTTTTTCTAAAGAAATAATCAAATGAAACTGTAAGTGATTTATTAAATAATGCAGCATCTAAACCGACGTCATAAGTCGTATTCGTTTCCCATGTAAGATCAGCATTTGCGAGTGCGGTATTATCAATTGTTGGAACTGCGGCATCACCAGGAATCCAGAAAAAATTATAATTAAAACCACTTAACCATTGGTATGCGGCAGTCCCATCATAACCAGCGGTTCCTAATGAGGCTCTTAGCTTGAAATCAGAAACGGTGTTTTTTAAGGGTTTAAAAAAGGCTTCTTCAGACAATCTCCAACCTAATGAAACGGATGGAAATGTTCCCCATTCTTTTCCAGGAGCAAAACGTGATGAACCATCATGTCTTAAGGTGGATTCAAAGAAATATTTTGATTTATAATCGTAACTCAATCGCCCAACAAAACCCATTCGATTTTCTCGATATTCACCACCATTAGCTCCTTGATTTTCCAAAGAACCAGCAAAGAGTTGATCGATTAGTGTCGATTGAAAATCTTGTCGTCTTCCGCTAAAATTTTCTCCTTGTGCTTTTTGAACTTCCATTAGTGCTAATGCTGAAATGCTATGATTCCCAAAAGTTTGTTCGTAATTTATAGACTCTTGCAACACGTATTGATTGCTATAGCTTGTGCCTTCTTCAAGAACGGTTTCGCTAAAGGAACCTTCAGGAGTTGCACGAAAAGCATCATAATTACCTGTTTGTCTGTTTAAAGTATATAGATTGTAGGTTTTCCCCCAGTCCTTACTAAATGATGTGTCATAAATAAGAGAGGCATAAGTTTTTAAGCTTAATCCTGGGATTTGATTGATATCCCATTTTAAGGATATTTTGGCATCAAAATTATTATTTCGTCTGCGGTAATAACCTGCATTAAAGTCTTTTATCCCTTCAGCAATATGATTTGGACTCACGCTTGGTTTGGCAGGCGTCCCGTCAGGATAGTAAGCTAAATCTGTTGGAAGTGCTCTACTTAATTCTCTGAAAATATCATAGGCCGAATAGGCAGGAGCCTCATTTATTTTTCGACGGGCTCCCATATTAAATGTTAATTTTAAATTGTCATAAATCTTTGCGTCAATGTTTGATCGTAAATTATACTGCTGGTACGAAAGCACGTCTGCATTATAATTGGATCCTTGATCTAGATACCCCGCAGATACAAAGTAATTGATCTTTTCCGTGCCTCCTGTCAGGTTTAAATTATGACGTTGTTGAACCCCCCAGTCTTTTATAACCATGCTTTTCCAATCGGTATTTGAATAATTTACGGGATCTGCTCCAGATTGAAATAACGCTATTTCATCCTCTGTATAAAAAGGAGTTTGATTGGAATTTCTTAAGCCTTCATTTAATACTTCTCCGTATTGTGCAGAAGTTAAAAAATCAGGATAGGACGTCAGTGAGGTGTAAGTAAATTGATTGCTATACGTTAGTTCGGGTTTTCCAACCTTTCCTTTTTTAGTTGTAATTAAAACAACACCATTTCCTCCTTGGACTCCATAAATAGCTGCAGCTGCTGCATCTTTTAAGACTGAAATACTTTCGATTTCATTCGCATCTAACTGGTTGATGTCTCCAGGAGCACCATCAACAATGACTAAAGCACTACCAAAATTTCTTACTTCAAAAGATGAATTACTAAACCCTGGTTCGCCCGAGGTTTGTCTTACGAATAAACCAGAAGCCAATCCTTCTAAACCATTACTCACAGAAGCAACCGGTAATTTTTTTAAGGTTTCCTCATCAACCGTTGAGATGGCCGAGATTAACTTTCTTTTTGATTTTGTACCATACCCAACAATGACCACTTCTTCCAAAGCGCTTGTATCTTCAATTAAAGTAATTGAAAATTTTAGGACGTCTTTTATTTCAAACTCTTGAGCTAAAAATCCGACGTATGAAACAACGAGCACATCGCCTTTAGTGGCCTCAATCGTAAAATTGCCGTCAAAACCTGTTGAGGTTCCTCTTGCGTCCCCTTTAACAAGGATATTGACGCCAGGCAGTGGTTGTTCTGTTTCATCAGATACATATCCGGAAACCGAAACTTGAGCAAAACTTAGACTCATGCAAAATATAAATGCGAAAGTTAGTAGCCTTTTTCTCTTAAAATTTACTGAACAATTTTTGACTATTGTTTTCATAATAATTAGTTAGTTAACTTAAATGATTGACTCTTTTAGTTCTGTTGAAACTAAAAGAGCCCCTGACTAAATTAAAGTCAAGGACTTAGTAATTAATTGAATTGCATGCGTTAGTGTTTGATCAATTTTTTAGTTGTTGACCCTAAATCAGTACTGATTTTAGTAATATAAATACCAGAAGTTAAGTTCGAAGCATCAATCGCAGTTGATAAAGTGTTAGGCCTTAAGGAAATCACTTTTTTACCTAGGATGTCAAATACAGTTACAGAACTAATACGTCCTTTAGTTGAAGACACATTCCAAGTGTTATTTGTTGGGTTTGGAGACACAGAGACCCCTTCCATTTTAAAATCTTCAACTCCAAGTGAAGCAAACGCTCCAAACACCAAATCATCTACTTGAAAGATATTAAGATTCGGATCTACTGCAGCATCAAAATCTGTTTGAATATCAAAAAACAAAGCTATTTTGGTGTTGTTCGTAGAGTTAAAAGCTGAAAAATCGAATGTAAGTGTTTGCCATACATTTTCAGTCGTATAATTCGCAGTAACAGCGTGCTCATCACCGCCACTTTCTATTTTTATTGTAAGTGTTGAGGTTCTTGGTCCTTTTACTTTTACGGATAATCCCCTGTCACTTGTAGATAAATCGATACCATCTGCGTTCACAATTTTAATTTGTGACCACCAATTATTATTAACTCCTGTTAATTCACCAACGTTAGTGCTTGTGTTAATGCCATCGGTTACTGTATTTGTAGCATTCTCATTAAAGGTTAGGTTTTCTTCTTCAATTGTAGTGGGCGTATCAAAATCAAAATTAAAATTTGTAAGAGGCGTTGGAGCAGGGGGAGCTTCAGTTGTCACTAAGGTAAGGTTATCTAAGACGACTCCAGCGCCCCAAGTTATACCTCCAGTTCTAACAAGAGCGTAGTAGGTGGTACTTGCATCTAATTCAATCTTGCCATCTAATCCTTTACAATCTGTATCTAGCCAGGAACCCGAATATGTATTGAAATCTCCACAATCCCAAGTACTTAGAGCCAATAAATTTACGGCTCCAAAATCAGCTGTATTGTACTCAGACTCATCTACAGGAGTAGTCGTTCCTACATACAATTCAAACCAATGATCCGAAAGACCATTTGTGATAACTTCAGCATCAAACTGATACCATCCAGATTCAGCAACAGTAAATGATTTGTAAATTGCAACATGACCTTCTGCCCCCCAACCAGCTTCATTAATATCATCAAATGTAACGACACCATCAGCAATGATTGCTGTTGCATTGTTATTTGTGTTTTGTTGGATAACCGTCCAAGCTGCTGGAGTATCAAAAGTTCCGTTTGTGAATACATTTTGAGCCAACCCTAAAAAGGCAGTCGAAACGAAAAAACATAATAAAGTAATTGTTTTCATAAAAAGTTATTTTAGTTAGTATAAATGCATCAAAATTTTTGAGTGTTGACGGTCAAAACACAAAAATGTGATGTTTACAAATATTATGAACAACAGTCGTTATGCCTAAAAAAAAACATCTACAAAACTCCAAAAAAGTACGGGTAAGACACTACAAAACCTCTACAATGAAAATATAGACATCTATTTTTCAGTATTTTAATAAATTTAAAACCTTATTGTGTTAAAAAGATTGGATGTAATTAACTAAACTAAAGTCTTTAGGTAAGTCTAGTTTTTTGCGCAATCGCCAACGCCCTTGTTCTACGCTTTTGATGGAGATGGTTAATAAGGAAGCAATCTCTTTTGAGGAAAGATTTAGCTTAAGGTAGGCGCATAATTTCTTTTCGATGGACGATAAATCAGGATGTTTTTCTCTTAGCTTATCAAAAAAGTCTGCATGTGCATTTCTAAAATGAAGCTCAAATGTAAGCCAATCGTCTTTATCAACAAGATGACTATTAATTTTTTTAATCACCTTTTTTATTGGCGGATGTAATGAGCTGTTTAGAACGTCTTTATCAATTTCCTTAATGTCCTCTATTAAGTTGGTAAGTAGCTCGTTCTTTTTTATGTTGTTTAGTGTCGAAGACGCTAATTCTGTATTTTTCTTTTTAATTTCTAAACTTAAATTTTCCTCCCTCAAAATAAGGAACTTTTGTTCGGCCTCAAGTCTATCAAATTTAAATTTTTCTTCTTGGGTTCGCAACTTTTCTTCTTCTTCTAATTTTAAAACAGCTATTTGTTTTTCACTTTTTATTTTAAAATAGCTCCGATAAAGAAAATTTAATAATAGGAATAACAGCCCGTAAAAAACGTATGCCACATTTGTTGCATACCATGGAGATTTGATATAAAACTCTAATTTAATCACTTCCGATATCGTGTCATTGGTGCCTCCAGATCGCAATTCTAAAACATAGTTTCCAGCAGACAGCCCTGGGAAATTCAATTCTGAAATATAATCCCAGCTTGACCACTCATTATTTAAGCCGTTTAATCTGTATTGAATTTTATAAGAATTAGCCAAAGGTGTTTTTGGCAACGCGACACCAATTTTGATAAAAGAATTGTTGTGCGGAACTTTTAATATTTTATTGCCACTAATGGGGGCTATAATCGTGTCTGTTTTACTAATCAGTTGAACAGACCGAATGGATGGAGGCTTCTTTTTTGAGTTTAGATCGAGCTGATTAATATTATGGAAAATGATGCCGTTATTAATTCCAATTCCAAAAATTGAATCATTAATCTTTTCGAACTTGTTGAAATCATTGAGGTGTTTGTTTCGTACAGAGTAAAACGGATTACGAACATTATTGAATTGATTTCGATCTCTTAGAACATAGCCCAAATATTTTGGTGTTGAGTACCAAAAGACATTTTCGTGTTGAACAATACTATTAATTCCTTTTATGTTTTTAAATAACTCACTTGTATATTTTTGGGGCACAAAAGAATCATCAATGGGATCATAGTTAAAAAATCCGTTTGGGTTATAAAACACCAAATCGCCGTCTATTTTACATAGATAGGCGTATGTTTCAACATGCTTGATATTGACCCCATAAAACTCAAATCCTTTTAGATGCATGCCATCATCAGATAGGCTTAGTCGATAATAGCCTTTTGCCGGGTGCGTCACCCACAGATGTCCATATTTGTCAAACTCCATAAAACGAGACGATTCACCATAGTCAGTCCATTTTTTTTGAAATACCCAATCGCCATTAATGCGCTTATAAACACCAATCCCAGAGTAAAACCCCACATACAGGATATCGTCTATTTTTGGATGCTTTCTAAAGACCCAAGCGCCCCCTTCTTTATGAATGGATCTTAATTTTTTATTTTCTAAGATTGATATCCCTTGGTGGGAACCCACCAATACCTGGTTATCAATTTCTTCTATTTCCCATATTTGTCCAATACTTTCATTTATAATCTGAGCTTTAGAATTAGGGATTGAGATGTTTTTTACAAAGAATCCTTGATTTGTTCCGAGGTACAGCAATTCGTCTTTTAAATAACTTGTATAAACTGTTCCAAAGTCACCTTTATTATCTAATAGGTAATTTGTATTACTATTAATTTGAATATAGCTTAACCCATTCTCCATCCCGAGCCATACATTGTTTTTCGAGTCTACATAAACTTTTCGAACCGTGTTATCTAGAAGGCCATTGCTTTTTTCTTTATGTAAAAGGGTTTCTCCTTCTGATGAAAGAACGTACACCCCTTTTCGGATTGTACCAATAATAAGTTTATCATTTTGAAATTCTTGAGCGTCACTGGCCAAATACTTCTCTAAAACTCTGTTTATTTTCCAGTTCTTTTTTGTGAGGTTTTTTTCCTTCCATCCCCAAACCCCCTTGTTCTTAGTCACGATCAAAAGTGCATCCGAGTTTTTTACAAAGACATTTAATACATAAAAATCTTGCTTATCTGTCCCTTCAATTAAGACAAGTTCCGTCCCTTTTATTTCAAAGAGCCCTCTTCCGGAATCTTGGATAAATGCACGTTTTTTAGATGAAAATATTAAGTTAAATCCTTTTACCGCAGGGATTGAATCTAAAGTGTTTGTGATTGGATTATAAACAACTATTTCCTGAAATGTTTGAAATAAAATGTTACCATTAATTTCTTTAATACTTGAGAAAATAGGTAATAACGGTGCTTCTTGGCTTGGTTGTTTAAAAAATAAACTAGTGTACTCTAAAGTTCCTTTCTCATTTTTAGACCAATACCCAAATCCACCATGGCCAGAAGTGTATATATGCTGATCATCTATGTGTAGTACAGAACGTAAGTCAGATTCAAAACTATATTTATAATTCTTCCATCGCACGCCGTCGTATTCTAACAAGCCCGCAGGCGTTGCGTAATACATGACCCCATCTTTGCCTTGAGAAATGTCAAAAACCGTTAAGTCATTATTGATGGCTTCCTCCGTAAAGTTTTTAACAAAAGGAGTTCCTGGTATATTGAAAAATTGGGCATATAGGGGGGTACTAACAATGATAATTGCTAGTAAAACTAGACGTCTGATTGTGCTACTATAGTTTAATATCAATATAACTAATTAACTTTTGTTTGCAATAATCGAAAAGCTATAGTGGATTTGAGATAATCAAATATACAAATTATCCCAAAGCCGTATTTGTTAATCTTTATGAATTTGTAGAACGGTCAATTTGGTTTAAAAGTAAATTTATTGAAATTGATTCTTCTTGTCTATAATAAATACAATTTTGAATCTGTATAGTTCCATGTTAAAAACGCTAAACTCGTAACCATTGGTACAAGTTTAGCGTTTTTTAACTCACTATAATTAACGAGCTATTATATCGATATGATATGTTTAGTTCAGCAATCTTTAATTATCTGAAGTGTCCATTTGATCATCAGTTGCAGCCGTTTCAGGAACATACTTTTCTATTGATTTAAAGATGAAATTAAATTCTGGATAGTGCATGCTACCATATTCTGTTGATGAGTTTTCATCCAAATGATCTTGGTACTCGTAATCATATCTAAACGTCCCTGAAAACTCTATGATATCTCCAACCTCTATTTCCGCTAATTTATTAAATAGCTTGGAGCCTACTGGAAACATATCGGAAATGTAACTTGTTCCGAGATTGACGCTATTTGTGCCTAGCAATCGAACCCCTATATAGGCCTTGCCTTGGTTGTCTGTAGAAGTGTTCATGTCACTTAACTCGCCTTTCCAATTGGATACATTTCGATTGTTGAATAATGTCTTTAGAGCATTCTTTCGTTCTTTTCTAAGGGCGGTCTTTTTAAGGGGGTTTTCTGTATTCTCATACATTACCTTCACAGAATCTATTAGTGCGGTTAGGTTTTTTTGATCTTTTTTTAAAGTGATGCTCTGTTCAAGGTTTTCTTCTGAAGTCGATTCCGAGTCATCTCCACATGCGACGTAATAAAATATGACTAAGACGAGTACTAAAAATATATTTTTCATGTTTTCATGGTTAATTGTTTCTACAAATTTAAATTATATTTCCAATGTTTAATTTATTAACCTAATAATGCGACTATAATAATTTGCATTTATTTGTTCTTTCAATTGATTTAATTTATTAAGGTCGAAAATGGCCTGACCCAAATTTTATATGTTTTTTGAACTAGGCTAATATTCTTTTCTTATCAGTTAAATTTAGTTTACTTTTGTTTAAAATTATATTATTCTACATATGCTACTAGTTTTTTTTACAATCATATTTCAATTATTTTTTTTAAATAGTGTACAGGATTTTAAAATACTTAGCAGTCCCTCTGTCCATGGAGAAACCCTTGTCATTCTTAGAAATGATTCTATTTTTACTTTAGATCCTGTTACCTTAAAAACACTTTCGGCAATTAAACTTGATACACTTTTAACTTCAGTCGACCGTTATCATGCGATTTCAAGTCCATCAAAATTGTTTCTACTCGCTAATGGATCTGGTGAAATTCGCACCATAGATGGTGCCCAAAATCATCGAATTGATCATTCAAACATGATTAATTTTCAAATTAATGCCGCGGTTTTTAAACATCGAGATACCCTCTTTAAGTTTGGAGGATACGGATATTGGAGTGCCTCAAGAAATATGACTTTTTGGGATCAAACCACTAAAGAGTGGGAGTTGTATTCCATTTCTAGTGAATCTGAGCTGCCACCACCAAGTTTTGACTATACTTCCTTCTATTCCGATAATAAGTTTAGAATATTGAGCGGAAAAATTCTGGATTCTATAAATCCGACCAATGATATGCGAATATCTATGCCATATACGTTTGACTTTAACTCAAAAAGTTGGCAGAAGACCACTACTGGAAACGATTATTATTTTGGCTTTGAGTATAGCTCTGACACTATCTCATTATTGCTCCAAGAGGATCAAATTATTGTTTTTGATTGGAAAAACAATCTTAAAAAAATTTATAATTCTAATTTAGTTGATGAAGTCGACCTGTCTCAAGGAATTGCTGTAATTAATCAAACAGTCTTTTTTATGAAAAGAAACACAAGTGATAGAACCTTACATCAAGTTGCACTAAAAGATTTTTTAGGGACTCAGGTAGAATCGAATACAATTTATAAGTCTAAAATTAGCGATTCATATTCACTCATTCTGTTTGGTCTTTTTTTAGTCGGTACCATTGGGTTGATTTTATTTTTTAAACGAAAAAAAGTGATTAGAATCAAGTCGAACTATTTACATTATAACAATCGGTTGCTTCAAATCCCTGAGTCAACTCTCGGAGTCCTTGTTTTTATCGCTAATAACCCCACCTTTAAAACAAATGACCTTTATGACCTTTTGTATAATCCTTCTTTGCACCCAAATCATGTGTATAAAGTTATTAGCTATGAGTTGAAAAAAATTGAAGATTTACTTAAAATAATTACAGGGACAAATGCACCTGTTTTTGTGAAAAGTAAATTCAATAAAGACCGTCGAATCACGATTATTTCTCTTCAACTAAAGGATTATCCTCTTCAGGCTAATGTCACATAACGCATCACTGATTTACTGTTTTATAAATTTAAGCGTGTCTGTGTTTTCGTTTTCTGAGATTTCAATAAAATAAATTCCAGATGGAAGCGCTTCTACATTAATCTGATTTACCATTTTCGCTTCCAGCATCTTTTGCCCAGTCACCGTGAAAACGATAACTTCAAACTGTGATGAATTTCCTAGAATGTTCAGCACAGACTGTGTTGGATTTGGATAAATCACCGGGGTTGTAAACACGACATCAGAGATGCTTAGCGGCACGGTATTGTGAGCATCCGGACTCCCATATAGGTTGTTACAATTCCAACTTTGTGGAAGGCTGTTGTCAAGCTCTGGATCTGTCAGCTCGAGCGTGTATCCGGTGTCATTTGGACAGTCGGTCCATGGGGTTTCGGAGGTGTAAACGACCTGATCTTGAAGAATATTAGCCGCATCAAATAAACGGACACTATCTCCACTAGAGCCTAGTCCAAATCCTAAATCGCCAATATAGTTTGTGATTTGAGGGAATACAGCCGTAAAATCTACAGCTTCTTTTACAACCACAATAAAGCCTTCTGCATCTATTGAAGTGCCGTTTGGAATCGTATAGACATGAGAATTGTCACTATCTTTTAGAAGCCACAAGGAGATGTCTACGGCATAGGGGTTTGGATTGTGTAATTCAATCCAATCATCTGCGTTGAAATCAGGTCCTGAGTTATAATTAATTTCATTAATAACTAACAGCTTTTCGTTCTCTACTGCTGAGAAATTTGGAGTGATTCCAAAACTAGTTGTTAAGTTTATGCTTATGGTGGCATTCGTGGCACTACTACCGCCACTCCAGTGTGAAAACTCATAACCTGCTTCTGGAATCGCTGTCAGCTGAATGGGCACCGATTCGAAGTAGTCACCCGTCCAAGTGCTTTCTTGTATTTTCAGGTTTTGATTCACCTCTACAAAGCCTTCAGAAGTATCATTATTTGTAATAGTTAAGGGATGGTATGCTGGCAAATTGAAGTTCGATTTAAGGTGCTCTTTAGCAATCGCTGGTCTTTCGTTTGCAAATGTTTTCATCAGGTCAACGTAATATCCAACCCATTGATTTATTTCACTAAATCTATCGCCAATATTCACTCCAATACCCGTAAGTGTAGGGTCTGAACGCCAACGCAGATAATGGTCAATAACTTCTGGTTGAATGGATTGATAGACCTGGTCAATATGTGTATTTAAAGCACTAGAAAGGAATCGTGTATTCAATTCGTCTGCATAGCGGTTTATAAATTGGTTTCTAAATCCAATATTTGTGACTAATTTTCTAAATAACAAGGTGGACCATGCAGGGTTTGGCCAACTAGGTCCATTCGCATCTAATGCGAAACTCAAGGTGTCATGATTATAATTCTGCTCATTAAAAAATGACGCAAATCCAAAATCGGTATCATATAAAATCCAACGCCACTTCCCTTCTGGATGATTCCAGAATTTTATGTTGTTTCCAGGCCAATCAGAATTGCTTATAAAAACATTCGTCGCTTGGTAGAGCGCATAATTGGTTAGGTCAATTCGGTCACTAACATATTTAAAATTAGCATCTACACTCAAATCAACAGAACTGATATACCCGATCAACTCATTGTAATCGGTATTATCCCCTTCTACAATTTCTGCATTTTTTGTTAGGATGGTAATGTCATCAGCATCAATGTTGTGCTTTGCGGCTAACATATGTTCGTTGTTTTTTTCACGCATATTATACATGCCCCAATAGTCTCCATTAATATAAGTTGCCACCGAATTATGTTCTTGAAAGTCAATTCCAGACCCACGCATTAAGCTGGTTACCATGATGTCTTTCATTGAAGATCGCATCCAGTCTTGCCCCGAATTCCTTAAAATAACCGATTGAAAATCGTCATAATTTAGTTTATCAAAAAAGGGATGGTCAAATTTCGAATCGCCATATTGACCTCTGGCAAATAATGAGAGCGATCGTTGCCCATTTTGACCTCGACTCCAACCGCCATATATTTTTATGCCTGCATCAAACTCCGCAGCGATCGAATTGGAGTTGCTTTCAAGAAAAGAAACATGTACTAGGCGCTCCCAATCTTCCCAAAAGTTAGCGCCAAAATATGGAACGTTATAGTCGTAACTTCCTTCCGGCCCATAGACATAGATACCAGTGTCATCGTTGAATAAGTTTTCTGGATCTGTCGTTAAAAACACAGTATCTAATTGCTTGCTAGACTCAAAAACATAGGTTTTGCTATAACAAGGAGAAGGAAGGTAATTGTCTTGAAAAATACGTGCGCGTACCACCGTATTTTCACTTATTTGTATGGGCCATACATGAAGTGGACTTGCTTCCGTTGGAATGGTTGCATCGGTTGTATATCGAATGGATTGCCCACTTAAATTTCCAGAAAGGGTTAGATTTGTTTGCCCACTTAAAAATCCGCCATCTTTCGAAAAAATTACGCTAGAACCAATGGCCCCTAAAAAATCATTACTAGAGTTTACAAAACCAGGGGTCATTTCGGTATAGCTAACCAAGTTCCCATTGGTTACCGATACGCCATAGGAAGTGTTTGGTGGTAAGTTTTCAATGACGAGCTGATCTACCAGTGTGCCTGTTGCATCACTTAAAGTAAGGGTTTCGGAGTTAGAGGCTATTTTAAAATTTGTGTGAAGGTTGCCACTGGTAAGCCCTAAGATTTCTGGCGGGCTAACACCAGAGCTGTTAGGCGTTGAAAAAATGGCTGATAAAAAAGGAATGATCGTAAAATCGGAAGAGCCTGCGCTAATGTTATGACCTTGGATTGTTAAAATGTTTTCGCCAGCGTTTAATAAGCTTTCAGGGTTTGAAATTAAAAAACGCTCGGGGGTACCTCCGGAATACATTAACGCTTCATGATCTTGGATTGTAGGTGAGTTATAGGGAGGAGGGACTCCATTAATGTTGGCTCTAGCAACTTCAGTCCCATTGATATATGCCACAAAAGCATCGTCATAATCCATGTCAAGAATTAAAGATGTTAGAGTGCTCAAATCGGAAACATTAAAAGAAACTCTTAAATAGACGGATTGTGTTCCGTTAGGCAGTTCTGTTGCATCATCTCCATCGGCATATCCAAATCCAGAATTGCCTTGCGACCATCCTGAATCATCAAAACTAGCGATTTTCCAATTCGGGTCTGGTTCAGAATTTGGAGTTAAATATTTAAAGGAATCGCCTTGATTTACCAAAGTCGTCGCAAAAGACACCTCAGATCGGTTTTTTGAAGATGCCCACACGAGCAGATATTGATCTGGACTAAGGGTCATATTTGGAAAAACCCATTTTGTAAGACCTAGTACATCATCAGATAAAGACCAGCCATTAATCGATACGTTTTGGGAGCCAAAATTATGTAATTCAATCCAATCTGGAGAGTCTCCATCCTCATCAATATAAAGTGAATTCGATGAAGTTACCTCGTTTATTCTAACGGTTTGTGCAGATGCTGTTGATATCAAAACAACAATTAGTATTGATGTGGTTAAAAGCCTAGTAATCATTACATGTGTAAGTTAAATGTTATTAATAGTTGTCATTTTCTTAAATCAAAACTATAAACATAGTAGAGTTAAAAAGATCAAGGTTACTGAATTTAAAATCCTTTAGTTTTAAGTTTCCAAATCTCAAAGATAGCTATTAACCTTTTTAAAAACAAGTAACACAACCCGATGACAACCGATTCAAATTAGAATAGCTTGTAATTTGAAAATGAGGGTTTTTGCCCCTCTTTTGTAATCCTTAATTGTATGGGTTTTCAAATTTTAACTATAAATTTCAATTCATTGAATCGTTTGTTGCGTCAAACTACCGTTTATTACATCAAATCGCCGTTTGTTACATAGTGCTAGTGTTTCAATCTAATCAGACTTTTATTTGTCTTTCATATTAAAAGTGTAAATACATTTTTAATCTTTCCACACAACTTAAATCTCCAATTTAGTATGAAATTTTTTTCAATGATCTTGTTTTTTGTTGGAGGGCTTGTAATTGCTCAACCTCAACAATTGCCAGAGGATTCTGTTAATGCGATCAATAGAGCACTTATTTTAAAATTCGGATTGAATTTAGTTGATAGTACAGGGGACAAGTCTCCCTTTAATATATTTAGTGACTTTGATGAAAAGGCCTTTTCTAACAATTTTAATATTGAACTAGAATATAGATTTTCTAAATTAGTTAGTTTTGCAGGAATATTGAATACCAATAAATGGAAAGCCAATAAAGGAAATATTGATGGTATAATGATCACTGAGGATTACAATTACTTATCGATCGACTTAGATTTGAAATATTATTATGGAGAGGCTCTTGGTTGGTCTGATCAGAACGACTGGTTGGAACTTTATCTACACGGTGGAGTGGGAATTGCCAAGCAGGCAGGAAATTCAGGAGCTTCTCTTAACTTTGGTCCAGGCGCAAACTTTTGGTTTTCAAATAAACTAGGACTTAATATAAACGGTACGGGTAAATGGTTGTTAAACCATGGAGACAACCTATATAGTTCTAATCATTTTCAATATTCTGTAGCTTTAATGTATAGGTTTGTCGAACACGACAACGATAATGATGGGGTCAGAAACAAGATTGATGAATGTCCAAATACCCCCGGAATTAAAGAAAATAATGGTTGCCCAGAAATCATACAAATAATCGAAGTAGATTCCGATGGTGATTTTGTATTCGATTCTGTAGACGACTGCCCGAAAATCAAAGGATCTGCAACTAATAATGGTTGTCCGTTACCGGACAGTGATAATGATGGAATTACCGATGCCGCAGATGAATGTCCAAACACTCCAGGAATTGAATCCAATAATGGCTGCCCTTATAAAACTTCAACTCCAAAGATTCCTATTGAAGACAGAAATACAGACTTGAATAGCTTGTCTAGGAAAATATTATTTGATTCGGGTAATTATAACTTTAGGCAAGAAGCTTACCCAGTTTTATTGGAAATGGTTCGAATTATAAAACAATTCCCAGACTCCGTTTTTAAAATTGAAGGCCACACCGACAGTGCAGGGTCTTATGAAACGAACAGACGTCTGTCTCAAACAAGGATAAATTCAGTCAGGAATTACTTAATTGACTGTGGAATTCCAGTTGAAAACATCATTACCGAAGCGTTTGGTGAAACGAGACCAATAGCGTCTAATCTCTTAAAAGAGGGAAGGGAATTAAACCGCCGTGTTGAGATTATTAGAATAGAATAAAACAATAAATAGGATTAACTAAACATTGAGGATGAGAAACTAAAATTAATTTTAATTCTTAATGTAGGATTAGTTAACAGTATTTTCATACGTTTAAATTTGGGTTTTTTTTGACTATTTGGAGACTTACGGCCATTAAAACCAACACACTCTCACGATTCCGTTTATTACATCAGGTCGACGTTTGTTACGTCAGATTGCCGTTTATTACTTAGCACTAGTATATTACTTGTATCCATCCTTTATTTGTCCTTAAACTAAAAATGAATTCACTTTTAAAAAAAGGAATACAGTATTAAACCCCAAATTTAACATGAAAAAACTTACACTACTTTTATTTTTTATTGGAGGCATCGCTTTTGCTCAAAATGACACAGAACCCTTAAATGAAAACAACAAAACACTTATTTTAAAATTAGGAATAAACGCTGTCGATAGTACAGGAGAAGAGTCTCCTTTAGATACGTTTAACTCAGATTTTGATCAAGTCGCTTTCTCAAATCCGTATATCATAGAATTAGAGTACCGATTTAGCAAATTGTTTAGCTTAGGATTAGCTGCAAGTGTTAACAAATGGAATAAGAATGAAGGAGTTATTGACGGAAAACTCCTCAACAAAGACGAAATCTACACAGCTGTTGATTTAGATTTAAAATACTATTTTGATGAATCTCTTAATTTTCTTGATCGTTATGAGTGGTTAGATCTTTATTTACATGGAGGTATTGGATATTTTAAAATCAAAGAAAGCGATGGAACTCTAAATTTTGGTCCAGGTGCTAATTTTTGGTTTAATGAAAGCGTAGGCTTAAACCTTAGTGGTACAGCAAAGTGGGCTTTAAATCATGGAGAGAGCCTGTATGACAGTAACCATTTTCAAGTTTCTGCTGGAATATTGTTCAGATTTAATGGCGCTGACGCTGACTTTGACGATGATGGCATTAAAGATTCCGATGACAAATGTCCAAAAGTATACGGTTTAGAGAGTCTTTATGGATGTCCAGAAGAAGTTGTAGTAGCTCCTAAAGATTCAGATGGAGACGGCATAATTGATGATCTTGATAAATGTCCAAATGTTAAAGGACCAAGAGCAAATAAAGGCTGCCCATTCCCAGATAGTGACAATGATGGTGTTTTAGATAAGGATGATAAATGTCCAAATGTTAAAGGACCAAGAGCAAATAAAGGCTGTCCATTTCCAGATAGTGACAATGATGGTATTTTAGATAAAGACGATAAATGTCCAAATGTTAAAGGAACTCTACAAAATAATGGCTGTCCATTTAAAGAGGTTAAAGTTGGAGATTTAAATTCAGATCTAAATATATTGGCTCATCAAATCCTTTTCGATAGTTCTAATCACACAATAAATCAACAAACGGACCCTATTTTGCGTCAAATAGTTCAAATAATGAAACAACATCCAAATGCTACTTTTAGACTTGAGGGGCATACAGACAGTATGGGATCAGAAGAATTTAATTATCGTTTATCTAAAGATAGAGTGATGGCCGTTCGCGATTACTTAGTTGATAATGGAATTCTATCACAGAACCTTACTACTGAGTATTTCGGAGAATCAAACCCAGTTGCTTCAAACTCAACCAAAGAAGGTAGACACCAAAATAGACGAGTTGAAGTTATTAGAACAAAATAATTATTTTTGGACGTTTCTTCTCCCTCAAATTATCCTTAAAAAGGAAGAGGAGTGCGAGTCACACTAAAATAAAGATCCCTAGCAGAAGTCTAAATAAGTCTTCTGCTGGTTTCTTTTTATTCTAAAAGTTCATTATTGACTTCCTGTTTAATTCCAATCGTTATGGCTTGTATAATTACTTCATGTAGATTTCTATTTTTTGAAATCGACACATTATTAAATATGGTATATGGCCTTTCATTTTTTTCGCCATTATCTTTTTTCTCTGAGGATTTAGCTTCAAAACCAGGGATTTTATTGTGTCTTACAGTATTTTTCACTGCTTTTATAATAGCTAATTGGTTGATGCCTCAAGCAATTCGATTTGCACACAGGTTTCAATTAGTTGATCATCCAAATTTTCGAAAAAAACATATTAAGTCTACTCCAATTTTAGGTGGTGTAAGTATTTTTATAAGCGTTGTTTTTGCTCTTATATTATCTAGCTTATATCTTTATAATTACCCAAATGTTGAGTTGGATTTTAAAATTGTTTTTGGACTTTGTAGTGCAGTCTCTTTAATGGTTTTTTTTGGATTGAAAGACGATATTTTAGCGGTAAGCCCCTTAGAGAAAATATTTTTTCAAATTATAACAGCTCTTTTTGTGATTGTAAGTTGTGGCGTTCGAATTGATAATTTTGCTGGTTTATTTGATGTTTATGAATTACCTATTTTTTTAAGCTACTCTTTTTCTGTATTTGTATTTGTCATTGTTGTAAACGCCTTCAATCTAATTGATGGAATTGATGGGCTTTCCGCTTCAATTGGTCTTTTATGTACCTTCTCTTTTGGTGTTTTTTTCTATTTGAATGAATTAGTAGCGCAATCAATTTTCATGTTTTGCTATACAGGTGCATTGACAGCCTTTTTAATATATAATTTTAAAAAACGGTTGTTTTTGGGAGATAATGGGTCTATGGGCTTAGGCGTTGTTATTGCTTTTGGTGTTTTCTCTATTATTAGTATTTCTAATGGTGCAAATCTAGTTCAAGGTTCAGGCTATTTTTTTAATAATACAAGTGTTATTGTTTTGGCTTTAATCAGTTATCCTTTACTCGACACGATTCGCGTTTTTTGTGTTCGATTAATTAAAGGTAATAGTCCTTTTAGTCCAGATAGAAATCATTTACACCACCATTTGTTAAACCTAAAACTCAGTCATTTTGAGAGTACATTACTTGTAGTTGTTTATACAATCTTGATCACAAGTATAGCTTTTGCTCTTAATTCATATAATATTACTCACCATTTTTTCATCATGCTTTTGTTGTCATCATTGATTTATATTATTTCATGGATTTCAAACAGAAAACAAATTTGAAGATTGATTTTATAATTCTAACAATTGTAAAAATGATTTTTCCGTTTATCACTTAAATTAAACCGTTCGTTACATCATTTCGCCGTTTATTACACACTTATAGGTAGGTGGTTTATTCTAAGTTAAATTGCACTCTAAATTATTAATTTTATTTATAACTATTATGAAAAGAAGTACCCCACTTTTATCAATAATTACTACTGCATTTTGTTTACCGCTTTTTGCACAAGTAAGTCTAGAAGTAGCCTCAGGTGGTGAAATGTATGTTTCTCCAACGGCTTATGTTTATGTTTCGAGTAGCGGCAATGTTAATATTAATGCTTCAGGAGCACTTATTATGGACTCTGTCTCTGACAATTATTCAGATCTTTATGTTGATGGCGCTTCTACTGGAGACGCCGAATATCGCCATCATACTGGTACGCTTACGAATACGGATCTTGTTTCACCACCAGTCAGTGGTCAAACATTTGCTTCATTTGCGATTAATAATGCAGGAAAAATTCCAAATGGAAGCATTACTCCTGCCAACTTAAAATATGGCCCTCTTGATAAAACAACTGGAGCTTATGTTGAATATGCAGCTACAGACGCCACGATTTTAGGTGCTGGTCAAGGCTACCGAGCTGGTTCTGTTTCTGTTCTTGATATTGATGGTACAACCCAAATAAGTCAAACATTGTCATACAATGGGGTTATTTCAACAGAAGATGTTACCATCCCGATTACTTATTCCGCTGGCTTGCCATATAAGGAAAGTAATTTAATTGGAAATCCTTTTACAACGCATGTCTTGTCTAGCGCATTGGTAGCTCCAATGGTTGGTAATGCAGCTATTAACCAAAGTTATGCAGCTATATATGGATGGCAAGGCTCAGCCGGTATACGTCCAGATACTTGGGAAATATACAACAGTATGGATACACGATTACTTACACCTGGACAAGGGTTTATAGTGATTGCCACACCTGCTGGAGGAAGCCTCGTCTTCCCTTCTGCAGCAAGAGAAGTGAGTGAATTTGCTACACA
This sequence comes from uncultured Flavobacteriaceae bacterium, assembly GCA_905479095.1. Classification (GTDB taxonomy): domain Bacteria; phylum Bacteroidota; class Bacteroidia; order Flavobacteriales; family Flavobacteriaceae; genus Hel1-33-131. The sequence goes on along the minus strand of CAJQLD010000064.1, from coordinate 18,090 downwards.
AGATAATATTCTTACAGGTAGATCGTCAAATAGTGCACCATCTTCTTTTGAATTAAAATTAACTAAAGACTCTAAAGAATCTAAGTCTAAGCTTTATTTCATAGATTCACATGGAACTCGTGGATTAGACGTAACTTATGATGCTGGGTCTTTAGGGTCTAGTATTGGGACTCATCTTGTTGAAGACTCTGAAGGAATTAATTTTGCGATACAAGTCTTGTCTAAAGGTGATTTGACAGCCACTGATTATTCAATCCCTTTAGAAGTTAGTGTAGCTGCAGGACAGGAAGCAACTATTAGTATAGAAAGCTTAAACGTTCCTTTAGGTACTAAGTTTTATTTAGAGGACACGGCGTTAAATACACATACACTCTTGACTTCAGATAGCTATACATTCACACCTTCCTCTACCTTAAGTGGTATTGGACGTTTTTATCTACGTACCACATCAAGTACATTCTCAAATGATTCAACAGCACTAAACTCTGTTGAAATTTTGTCACTAGCATCTTCAAAACAATTAGTGATTCGTGGTCAATTGGTAAACGATTCGGTATTAAAATTATACGATTTAAGAGGACGTGTGATTGATTCTTATGAATTAGTTGCTTCTCAGACAAATCATTTAATTGACGTCTCTAATATCAGTTCTGGTGTATATATAGTAAACCTGAACAACAAAAACCAATCCAAAACGACTAAGCTAGTTATCAATTAAATCATCCATTTAGAATATACTAGAATCTTAATATATATAAATAGAGAATTAACCCAAATGCCATGAACAAAAAAAATAATTTTAAAATATCCCAAAACCAAATATCACGCAAAGAAGCCCTCTCAAAAATGGGTAAATATGCATCATTAACAGCCTTAGGAACATTTTTGGTTTTAAACCCATTACATTCTCAAGTTGTCTCTATACCACCACCACCACCAGAGTCAGACGAGGATATTTTCTATTAATTTGATGGTTTTTCAAATTTTACTTAAAATGTATTTCACTAAACTTTAGTGAAATACATTTTTTTTATTTCAAAAGAGGGATAGTGAGTTTTACAACAGTACCATTATCGGTTTTTATTTCAAATCCGATAGGGATTTTATAGAGTTTAGAGGTTGCTTCGACAACGTCCTGTGTAATTTTAAGGCCGTATGAACTCTTAGAGAATAGTTTTTCGGTATCGATTCCTACTCCATTATCTCTTACTGAAATCACTAAACTATTGCCTTCTATATGTTGTTTTAAAGTAATCATTCCTTTAGTCTCAACATCCTTAAAGGCATGGTTAACGGAGTTCTCTAAAAATGGTTCTATGATCCCTGGAGGAATTTTCCATTCTTTTATTCTTGAGTCGTTAAGAGCTTCAAATTTAAAATCAAATTTATCTGAAAAACGTAAAAACTCAAGGTACATGTAATGTTCACAGATTTTATACTCAGACTCATATGACACTAAATTTTTATTCAAATTGTCAAGTGTTAACCGTAACAAGTTCGCCATTTTTGTGAGTGTCAACGATGCGTTTTCAAGATCCTCTTTTGCTATAAAATAATTTATTACCGACAATACATTAAATGTAAAGTGTGGTTTAAACTTTGATCTTAAAACATCTACCTTTAACTTTTCGTTTTTGTATTCTAAAAAATTCCTTTCATTTATACTTTGAAAGTAAAAAAATATAAAAATTGTAAAAACCAGAAAAAACCCAATACCAGCTGAGGTTATCGTTTTTTGATATTTGACTTCATCCAGTACTTGTTTCTGTTCTAGTTTGTCAGCTTTCTTTTGTGTTTTTATTTCTAGCTTTGAAACGCTTTTTACGAAATTTAAATACTCTTTAATTACAACCAATTGTTCTTCATGTTGATTTTGCACATAATTATTTAATTTAGTATTATAAGACTTAAAACCATTAATGTCTCTATTTTTTAATTTAATATTAATGATCGCTTCGAGGCACTCATTTATTTGATAAGATTTTTTTTCTTTTTCGAAATAATTCAATGCTTTGAGATACAGTTCTTCAGCTTTGTTGTAGCTTCCATCAAATGCAAATCGCTCTCCCATATTGAAATATAAGATATGCTCATCAAAACTATTTCTATTTTTAAAGTTCCCTAAAACTAAAGGGAATAAGCTGTCTACCTTAGCGTGTTTGAAGTTGTTTTTATAAGCGATCAAAAGTTCGTGCTGATTGTTGTTTTTTTTTGCATAAAACAACTCTTTTTCATGGTTTTTTTTTGATCGATACCATCTTGCCAATATCGAATTTTTTTCACGTTGTGGCCTGTTGTATAGATCTAAATAATGAAAAAGACTATCATTCTGAGTTTTTTCTAAATAATTTAATCGGTGTTCATTGTGCAATACAAGTTCTCGAGTGTTTAAAGGAATAGATTTCAAAATCTGAAAATACTGTTCAAAATAATATTTACTAAGTCCCAAAGAGGCTTTGGATATATTATACTGAGACAAATAATATCTACCTAAATTTAGATAGCAAAGGAGTAAAAGCTTAGGGTGCTTTTTCAAATAATCATAATCTTCTCTTAGCAGATCTCCAAGTATTGTGGTAGCGAGAGAAACATCAATATGTCCTTTGTTTTTTTCTATCTGTTGGAATGTCAATTCTGCATATAGCGAGTCTTCTTTTAAGGACCAAGCCTCTTTTCTAAGGTTATAATAAGTAGTGTCAGAGATTTTTATTTTTGGATCAATGTTGATCGCGTTTATTTTTTCAATCAACTTTTCTTTTAGAATAGTTTGTTGAGCATTTATTTGATTTACAGAGACACTCATAATAAAAATATAAATTGCTACCCAATATGTTTTAGTAAGTTTAGAATTGTTTTTTCTTTTATTTTTCATCTTTTAAAATTACTTAAATACTTTAAAATCACAAAGGAATAGATCAATTTATAGTGATTAATTATAGTTTTTTTTGTGTTTTTTCCTTATGTTTGTATAAGCCACGTTCTAATTATTCATATGACCGTTTGAGACCCAAAGCTACATTATATTTAAACTAAATGTCTAAAATCAGCACCATACTCGTCGATGACGAAAAAAAAAACAATGAATTATTGTCTATTTATTTAGACAAACATTGCCCAGTTATTGAGGTCGTTGCTATATCAAGAACTGTAAGCGATGCAATTGTAAAAATAAATAAACTTCAACCAAAGCTTATTTTTTTGGATATTGTAATGGGTAAAGGCACTGGTTTTGATGTTCTTGAGGGAATCAAATATGATGATTATATGGTTGTTTTTATAACCGCTTTTCAAGAGTATGCACTAACGGCGTTCAAGTTTAATGCAATCGATTTTCTTCTAAAACCGATAGATTCAAAAGATCTTATAATAACTGTTAAGAAAATTGAAGACAGCCTTAGTAATGAGTACTTTACGACATCAACCCAGATTGAATCTGCTAAAACTTCAATTGCTGCTAAAACTTCAGATTATAATTTTATAGCAATTCCATCTACTAAAAAAATTGATTTTATAAAGATAGATGAAATATTATATTTCGAATCCGATGGAAGGTATACTATTATTCATCTCTTAGATAAAACAACTTTTTTTGTTTCTAAAAACATTGGGGAGTACGATAAAATATTAGCCCCCAAGTATTTTTTTAGAATTCATAAAAAATACTTAATCAACTTGAAATACATTGTCAACATCAATAATTCTGATGGAAGTAGTTGTGAACTTATAGGGAGTCTTATGTTACCAGTTGCCAAGCGACGAAAGGAAAGTTTAGTATCTTTCTTGAATATTAAATAATTCAACGTTATTAATGTTAGATTTAATTCATTTTTTCTAGTTAAACTCTTCGTTTTCTAAGAATACTTTATATCCTGACCTGATTCAAATTATAATTTGCTCAAACTTTAATTTTTTAACTATCTTAGGCCTTTACTTATTTCTATGAGACTAGTTCAGTATATTATAGTTTTATTTACAGTGTTTGTTGCTTTTTCTCAAGAGCACCCTCCACTAGTTGCTTATGATCCAGGAGTTTATGGGGCTGAAAACCAAAATTGGGATGTTTCACAAACATCAGACCAAACCATGTATTTTGCGAATAACTCTGGTTTATTAGAGTACGATGGCATGAATTGGAAACTCTATCCGGTCCATGATAATTCTATAGTTAGATCCGTAAAAGCAGTTGACCACCAAATTTATACCGGAAGTTATATGGACTTTGGTGTTTGGGAAAAAAATACAAAAAACGTTTTAGAATACACGTCATTAGTTCAGCAGTTAGACATTGAACTTATAGAAGACGAGCAATTTTGGAATATTATTAAATTAGATGATTGGTTGGTTTTTCAATCTACATTAAGAGTCTATTTCGTCAACCTTCTTACAAATAAAGTTTCCTTTATAGAATCGGAAAACTCCATTTCAAATATTTTTGAAGTTAATGGGATTCTATACTTTAATAAATCTAATAAAGGGATTTACAAGATCATTAATGGAGCTGTTGAGTTGGTGAGCGACGACCCCAAGTTTGCTTCTAGTAGCCTTGTCGGAGCGATTGAATTAAATGATCAGCTTCTTATCATGACTTCTACAAATGGATTCCATTTTTTAATTGATGGCAGGATTGTGCCTTGGGAAATTGACTCTCAGGTTGACTTAAGCTCACTCACGATATACAGTGTTACAAAATTAAAAGATAACAGTATTGTGATAGGAACCGTATCAAACGGACTTTATCATCTTACACCTGAAGGGCAACTTAAGTATGCACTTAACTTTAAAAAAGGATTAAGTAATAACACAGTTCTGACTATTTTTGAAGATTTTCAAAATAATCTATGGCTTGGGTTGGATATTGGGATTGGTCATGTAAATTTATCATCCCAGTTTACAGTTTTTAACGACACCAAAGGTGCCATTGGTACCGTATATACATCGGTTATATTTGAGGATTATTTGTACATAGGAACAAACCAAGGCTTATTTTATAAACGAAGAGATACCGATTCTGAATTCACTTTTGTTGAAGGAACAAATGGTCAAGTATGGAATCTTAAAGTGATTGACAATCAACTTTTTTGTGGACATCATCGAGGGACGTTGATAATTAAAAACCAAAAACTTGAATACGCGATTGAACAACCTCCTGGATCGTGGGACTTTAAGTTGTTAAAAGACAATCCAACTATTATTTTACAAGGTAATTACAATGGATTAAGTCTTTTAGAGAAAAAAGGAACTAAATGGCGTTTTAGAAATAAAATTCAAGGATTTGATATATCGAGTCGTTTTTATCACCAAATTGGTGATCGAATATTGGTGAATCATGAGCTAAGAGGATTATATGAGCTTTCCTTAAATCAAGACATGACCTCGGCATTAAAAGTTCGAAGTGTCACACCTTCTCCAAAAGGGAAAGGTTCTAATATTCTGAATTTCTCAAAAAATTATTACTATACCTCATCTGAAGGGGTTTTCAAATACGAACCAAAAAAACAAAGATTTGTAAAATCTGATCCATTTACTGACGTCCTAAAAGAGTTTTCAACGATGACAACCATTATGGACGTTAAAGATTCTGACGGTTTAAAGTGGAGTTATGCAGATGATAATATTTTAATTATAAGCACCGGAAGTGTTAGTAAAACGCCAATTATTGAAGTGATCCCGGTTGCATTGTCTAATTTTAAGAAAGTAGTTACTGGTTTTGAGAATTTAACGAAGATAAGCTCAGATGAGTATCTTTTGGGTTCAGCATATGGATACTATATACTAAACTCTAACACTCCTAAGCCAAACCATACTTATAATATTAAAATCAACTCTGTAGAGGCGAGTAAGATTAACGAAGACAAAACCCGTCTTGATGTAAATACCTCACCAAGTCTCGACTCTGATATTAACAATATTTACATAAACTATAGCATTCCTCATTACGACAATATTGTTTACAAAAAATATTCTTACAAATTAGAAGGTTGGTCTAATCATTGGTCTAACTGGTCCGCAGAATCTCAACATGTGTTTGAAAATCTCCCATACGGAACCTATCAATTTAAAGTAAAAGGGAAAATTGGGAATTCTGAAACATTAAACATGGCTTCGTATACCTTCGTGATCAATCGGCCCTGGACACTTTCCAATTTAGCTATTACCTTGTATATGGTTCTTTTAATTGTATTATGGATTATAATTCATAATATTTATAAAGCATATTACAGGAAAAAACAGCGAAACCTCCTTAAAAAATCTCAAGAAGATTTAGCGCTAAAAGAACTCGAAAGTTCTCAAAAATTAATGCAGTTAAAAAATGAAAAATTAAAACTTGATATTGAAAGTAAAAATCGTGAGTTGGCAGTTTCGACCATGAGTTTAATTAAAAAGAATGAATTTTTAAACAGTATTAAAAGCGAACTAAAGGAAAAACAGGGTACAACAGGTCAAGATCTTAAAAAGGTAATTAAAATCATTGATAAAAATTTAAATAACACAGATGATTGGAAGTTGTTTGAAGAAGCTTTTAACAATGCCGATAAAGATTTCCTGAAGCTCATTAAAGACAAACACCCAGTCCTTACTCCAAATGATCTTCGTCTATGTGCATACTTGCGTTTAAACTTATCCTCTAAAGAGATCGCGCCATTGCTAAATATCTCTCCAAGAAGTGTAGAAGTCAAGCGATATCGTTTGCGAAAAAAAATGGATTTACCTCACGAATCTAGTTTGACTAATTATATTTTAGAAATATAAAACACTACCTCTTCCTTTTTCACCCATACATTCACCCTACATTTAAGGTTATTTAGTATTTTTTCGTCTTTTGTGATGTTTTTGAATTCACATTTTTAACCTATTAAATTGCGATTTTATTAAATTTCAAGTCTTTTTTTGCTTTGTATAACATTTGTTTTGGTTATTTAAACAGAATTATCATTTTGTTGTATTATTTTTATAAAAAATCAAACAAATTAATTTTATGAAAAAAGCATCTTATTACGTACTGATTGCTTTTCTGTTTGTCGCATCTGCTTCAGCTCAGAATATCACAGTCAACGGAACTGTAACATCAAGCGGTGATGGTTTACCCCTTATAGGAGTAAATGTGAAGGTTCAAAACACCAACACAGGCGCGGTGTCTGACTTTGATGGAAACTTCTCCATCTCAAATGTAGTACCTGGAGCCGTTTTAGAATTCACCTATTTAGGATTCGAATCTAAAGAATTGCCAGCGCAATCCAAAATGAGCATTGCTCTTATTGAAGACAACGAATCTTTAGAAGAGATTGTTTTAATTGGATATGGCTCACAAAGAAAAAGTGATTTAACAGGATCTGTTTCAGTCGTAAGCGCTGAGACCCTCGAAAAATTAAAACCAATTGATGCCGCTCAAGCCTTACAAGGAACAACTGCAGGGGTCACAGTCTCTTCAGCGTCTGGTTCGCCAGGAAGCGGATTTAATATTTTAATTCGTGGGGTTAGCAGTAATGGGAACAACCAACCCTTGTTAATTGTGGATGGCTATGAAGGAAATCTAAACAGTTTAAATCCAGATGACATTGAAACCTTAACAGTCCTAAAAGATGCACAAGCAGCGATTTATGGAATTAAGGGTGCAAATGGGGTGATTTTAGTGACTACCAAAAAAGGTAAGAAAAACTCAGCACCAACGCTGACTTACAGTACTTACTCAGGAACACAAGAAACTTCTAAGAAATTAAATTATTTAAATGCCTCTGAGTATGCAGCTTTAGTAAATGAGTCGTACGCAGCTGGGGGTCAATCCTTACCATATACAGACATTAGTGGTCTTGGTGAAGGAATGGACTGGCAAGATCAAATATTTGAAACGGCTTCAATGACCAACCATAATATTGGTTTATCAGGAGGTACGGAAAACGTTACTTATTACTTAGGAGCTTCCAATCTAAAACAAGACGGAATTATAGCGCCTGAAAAATCAAAATTTGAACGTAGCAATATAAAGTTGAGTTTAGGCGTAGATGTCAATGACAATCTTAAAGTCTCTACAAATTTAAATTACTATGCAGTTGATAGAAAGACCATAAACGAAAACGGACTTGGTTCTGTATTGTTTAATGCGCTTAACTATTCTCCATTATTTGAAATTGATCAAGAAGATGTAAATGGATTATTCGGAAATGAAATCATCAATCCACTGTCACAGGCTAGAGATACTTACAATTCCTATTTTGGAAATAGTATTGAAGGTAATTTTCAAATTGACTATAAGTTAATGGAAGGGTTAACTGTCACTACTCGAATTGGATTTAAAACCTTTTCAGACAAAAGCAAATCCTTTGCTCCCATAGCAACCTATGGTGCTGGTAAAGTCTTTAATAATGACCGCAGTACTGTAAGTCAAAATAAAGTTCAAAACCATTCGTACACTTGGGAAGCGTTTGCAGTCTATAAAAAATCATTTGCCGATGCTCATAACTTTGCATTGACTGTTGGTCATAGTGCTCAAAAATTCTGGGGTGATGGATTATTCGCAACAGGTTTTGACGTGCCAAACAACTCTTGGGATTTTGCAGACATTGCATTAACCACAGGTACTAGTGAAGCGAAATCAAATGGGTCCTATATATATGACAATAGATTAACGTCTTTCTTTGGACGCTTTCAGTATGATTATAAAGGAAAGTATTTAATTTCGGGGATGGTACGTCGAGATGGATCTTCAGATTTTACAGCTGCTAATAGATTTGACCAATTTAATTCTGTCACAGCAGGTTGGAAAATTTCTGACGAATCATTTTTAAAAGATAACAGTGTCATTAATTTCTTGAAATTAAGAGGAAGTTATGGAACGCTTGGGAACAATGTCGGTGGTAATTTGTTTAGAGCTGCTTTAAGTGGAGAAGGTGTTTATGTCTTTGACAACGCATTAACCATAGGGGCTGCATTAGGACCGTTACCAAATGCAAATGCAACATGGGAAACCGCTGAGAAAACCGATATCGGTTTAGACATAAAGTTGTTTAACAGTAAAGTAGAAATAGTAGCTGATTATTTCTTAGAAGATCGAGAAGACCTTCTAATTGGTGGACTGCCTGTTTCAGGACTTTTAGGGACATCTGCACCAGGTTCAGGGTCGCCAACAGTCAATGCAGGAACGACTCGCTCGGAAGGAGCAGAGCTTTTAATAAGTTATAATGATAATATTTCGGACGATTTATCTTTTGGAATTAGCTATAACGTGACCAAAGTAGAAGGGACGGTTACCGCCATTAATGGTGATGTTCCATTACAAGGCGGAAGCTTTGGAGTTGGACAACCAGCACCATCACGTATGGAAGTTGGACAGCCAATCGGGTATTTTTACGGACTTCAATCTAACGGCATTTTTCAATCTCAAGCAGAAGTGGATGCACATCCGTCTCAAGTGGGCTTAGGAAACGCATCAGCACCTGGTGATATTCGATTTGTAGACACTAATAATGATGGCCAGATAGACAGCAATGATAGAACCTTTATTGGAAAACCCTTAGCAGACTATTATATGGGTTTCAATCTTTCTTTAAATTTTAAAGGCTTTGATTTTTCTGCATATACTTATGCAGAAGTTGGGAAAGACATGGTTCGAAACTATGAAAGAGACCAACCTAACGTGAATCGTTTGGATTTATACTTAGACCGTTGGACGGGTGCAGGAACAAGTAACTCTGTACCTAGAGCAACCACTGGAGCAACGAATAATAAATTGTTCTCTGACTTTTTTGTAGAAGATGCATCATTTATAAGAATTCAAAACATACAATTGGGGTATAGTCTACCAGCAGATGTTATCAGCGCCATTGGGATGTCTAAATTCAGAATCTATGCGTCTGTTAACAATGCCTTTACGTTTACAAACTATGAAGGTTTTGATCCTGCAGCAACGACAGGACAAGCGCTTGGAGGTGGTATTGATTATGGTTTTTATCCAGTATCAAGACAATATTTATTAGGACTTAATATCTCATTTTAAAAATAACACGATGAAAAATAACAAAAACATATTTTCAACAATTCTAGCATTCGCTTTTATTGCGACTGGAATTTACTCTTGTTCAGATAAATTTTTGGATGAGGTAGAAAGCTATAACATTGATTCAGAGGGTTACTTTAATTCTGAAGATGATTATTACATGGCACTTATTGGTGCTTATGACTTATTACAAGCCTCCTACGTAAATGTATTGTTAGGAGAAATTGCTTCTGATAACACTCTATGTGGTGGCGAAAGCGCCACGGATGTGATCGGTTTTCAACAAATTGATGACATGACACATACCCAAGTTAATAACAACTTAAGAGATGTCTGGAACTGGATGTTTGCAGGAGTGAATCGTGCAAATTATATCTTAGAATTTAAAGATAAAATAGAGTTCGAAGGAAAAGAAGTCATCTTAGGGGAAGCCTCTTTTTTAAGAGCTTATTATAATTTTGAATTACTAAAATGGTTTGGAGGGATTCCACTAAAAGTAGACCAACGTTTTGCACCAGGAGATGAATTGTCTATTCCAAGGTCAACACCTGCTGAAGTTTATGCACTTATCGAAAGTGATTTGAAATACGCGGTCAATAACTTAGAGTACGTAGCGCCTCAAACAGGTCGAGTGACCAAAGGTGCTGCCGAAGCGTTGCTTGGAAAAGCTTATTTGTATCAAAACAAATTTGCGGAAGCTGCCACCGTTTTAGACAACGTAATCAATAATGGTCCTTATGATCTTGCATTAGATTATGCAACTATTTTTGAGAATGACGGTGAAAACGGAGTAGAATCGGTGTTTGAAGTACAATACACGGATGCTGAAGGGGCTGGATTTGGCTGTCTTCAATGTAGCGAAGGAAACGTTGCGGTTGGTTTCAACTCCATCCGTAATCATACTGGACCTACCTATGATTCAGGCTATAGTTTCAATGTGCCAACACAAGCAACGGTAGAAGTTTTTGAAGAAGGCGATTCTCGAAAAGAAGCGTCAATTTTAGATATTAATGCTTGGGCAGTTTCAACTGGAGCAACTTTTGGAGAAGGATACGAACATACGGGTTATTACAACAGAAAGTATATTGCTCGTAAAGGAGATTTAAATACTGGAGATCAAAATTTAACCAATCCAAACAACTACCGATCCATTCGTTTTGCAGATGTATTGTTAATGGCTGCTGAAGCAAACAACAGAGGGAATGTTGACGATGCGAAAGCTCTCGCTTATTTAAACAGAGTTCGTGAACGAGCCTTTGGAGATTCAACGCATAATGTGACCGCGACTGGTGGTGCATTAACAACCGCTATTTACCATGAAAGACGAGTCGAGTTAGTAGGTGAAGGGCACCGCTTCTTTGATTTAGTACGTACAGGTGAAGCCTCTTCTAGCATAGAAGGCTTTGTAACGGGTAAACACGAATTATTTCCAATCCCTATTGAAGAGATTCAATTTTCTAACGGAAACTGGGCACAAAATCCAAACTATTAAAAATGATAACTATGAAAACAATAAAATATTTATTTAGTTTTTGTCTTGTTGCATTAACCTTCGCGGGTTGTGTCGAAGACGAAAAAGACCTAAACTTTGTAACAAATGTTGAGGCGCCTACCGAAGTTTCTATGCTTTTTCAAGTCACACAGGACAATACAGGAACAGTTACAATCATTCCAACAGCTCAAGGTGCTTATACTTTTGACGTTGTTCTAGGAGATGATACAGTTGACCCTGTTTCTGTGGAAAATGGAAGCCGAACTTCAAATATTTACGAAGAAGGTACTTATACTGTAACTGCAACAGCTTACGGAATTACAGGACTCGAAACAACGATTTCTCAAGAGCTAGTCGTTTCTTTCCAAGCACCAGCTAATTTAGCAGTCACAATCGAAAATGATGCAGCGATTTCTAAACGTGTCAATATAACTGCAAACGCAGATTTTGCGGTTAGTTATGATGTACATTCTGGCGAAGAAAGTGCAACAGAGCCGGTTACGGCAAACATCGGAGATACGGTATCTTTAGATTACGCAGAAGCTGGTACATACACTATTACTGTTGAGGTTATGGGAGCTGCTATTGAAACAACCACGTATACTGAAGAGTTCGAGGTTACCGCTATTGAAGCGCCATTAGCGTCAGCACCAGCGCCTCCTTCTAGAGAAGAGGGAGATGTAATTTCAATTTACAGTGGTGCTTATACAAATATTACTGATGTTGATTTCTTTCCAAACTGGGATCAAACGACTTTATTCAATGAATTTGATTTAGAAGGAGATACAATGCTTCAGTATTCAGACCTTAACTATCAAGGAATTGATTTTACCTCAAACCCGGTAGATGCATCCTCTATGGAGTATATTCATGTTGACATTTGGACTTCCGATGAAAATGAAGCAATAATTTCTCCAATAAGTACTGGTCCAAATGAAACAGCTTATGAATTAGATTTAACAGCTCAACAATGGACCTCTTTTGACATACCTCTTTCGGTGTTCACAGATCAAAACCCAGATGTTGACTTTGCTGATGTTATTCAATTTAAACTTGAAGGTAGCCCTGTAGGAGGAGCAATCTTTGTAGATAACTTATATTTTTATAGAGACCCAGCAGGACCATCTCCATTAATCGGTACCTGGAGAGTAGCTTCAGAAGCAGGATCATTAGGCGTTGGACCAACACAAGGAACCACAAACTGGTGGAGTATAACTGCTGATCAAGTTATTGAAAGAGCTTGTTTTCTTGATGACACTTATGTATTTGGAGCAGACGGAAGTTTTTCTAATGTTGTAGGGGATAATACTTGGTTAGAAACATGGCAAGATGGTGTTGAAGAAGAAGCTTGTGGAGCTCCTGTAGCTCCACACAACGGAACCAATGCCGCCACTTTTAGTCATGATCAGCCTGGTGGAAACCTTACAATAACTGGTTTAGGAGCTTATTTAGGATTGCCAAAAGTACACAATGGAGGTGAAGATGGAATACCTGTAAATAATACAATTACGTATTCAGTTACAATGGAGGATTCAGACTCAATCACTCTCGAAATTGAAGCTGGCACTGGTGTTTGGTGGACCTATAAATTAGTTAAAGATGCTGCACCCCCGTCTCCTCTTGCAGGATCTTGGAGTGTCGTTTCAGAAGCAGGGTCATTAGGCGTTGGGCCAACACAAGGAACCACAAACTGGTGGAGTATAACTGCAGAGCAAGTCATCGAAAGAACTTGTTTCTTTGATGATACTTATGTGTTTGGAGCAGATGGAAGTTTTTCTAATGTTTTAGGCGCTGACAGTTGGTTAGAAACATGGCAAGTAGATGTTGAAGAAGAAGGTTGTGGTGCTCCTGTGGCTCCACACAACGGATCAAACGCTGCTACACATAGCTACGATGAAGTTGCTAGCACACTTACAATTACTGGCGCAGGTGCTTATTTAGGACTACCAAAAGTCAACAATGAAAATGAACTTGGAACACCTGTTGACGATACAATTACGTATTTAGTTACAATGGCGGATTCAAATACAATGACTCTCGAAATTGAAGCTGGCACTGGTGTTTGGTGGACTTTCCTTCTTATTAAAAATTAAAAAAAAACATTATGAAAAACTTAAAATATATAATTAGTTTGTGTCTAACGTTAGCACTTTTTACAAGTTGCGAGGACGACAACAATGAGTTTGGTTCTATTACGACTCCAACAAATGTACAAGTATCTGCAGAGATTGTAGGTCAAGATGCAGATAACCCTAACGGGGATGGTGAAGGTTTTGTGACTTTTACTGTCACCGCTGAAAATGGAATTACGTATCAATTTAATTTTGGAGATGGCAACTCAGAGGTGGCAGCTTCTGGAGTTGTAACGCATCGATATTCTAAAACGGGTGTGAATGATTACACTGTAATTATTAATGCTGTTGGAACTGGAGGCGTGTTGTCAAGTACTTCTGTAGACGTTCGTGTATTTAGTTCTTTCGAAGATTTGGAAGCACTAAGTTTTTTAGCTGGAGCTAATGAAGGCGATACGAAAACTTGGGTATGGGCTTCGGACATTCCTTTGCATATTGGACTTGGACCGGTTACGGAAGACTACGGCGGAGGAGAATTTGCATGGCCAAATTGGTGGAATGCGATTGAAGCTAACGATCCAGAAAAATCGTGTATGTATACTAATGAATTTGTATTTACGAATACTGAAAATGGTTTAACATTTGAACAAACAGCTGGACCTGCTTTTGTGCCAGGAGCCTATGCCTCAATTATAGGCGTCGGGGGCGATGCTTGCCACGACGAAACAGTTGCAACAACTATGTTTGGAGTTAAAAATGTAGCATTCTCACCATCTTCTTCTAAAGCCGCAGTTGAGGGTTCTTATGACGATGTCCCTTACAGAATGACCAGTTTTCAGTTATCCGATGGCGGATTTATGGGCTGGTACATTGGCGAAACAGTCTATGATATCATTTCAATTAGCGCCACAGAACTACATGTGAGATTTATCCAAGAAGGTGGAGGTTTTGCATGGTATGCTAAATACAAGGTTGCAAATTAATTAAATTAGCAAACAAAAAAAAAGAGGCGAAATTTCGCCTCTTTTTTTTTAATTCTTAAATTTGAATTCATGAAACACTCAACTATTTTAACTCTTTTTTTTACGCTTCTAGTAGGATTCTCTATTGCAGGCTGCTCTTCTAGCGATGACGGTTCTTCAGGCGAAGGGAACGGCGACGACGGAAATGAACAAGGGATCGTTCCCACGAATATTGTGGCCACAATTGACATCCAAGGACAAGATGCTGACAATCCTCAAGGCGATGGTTCGGGTATTTTTAGTGGTACGGTCACAGCAACCGATGCGGTTAGTTATGGATTTAAAGTTGGCAGTGGAACAGAAACCAAAAATACAACAGGTGTTTTTTCTTACACCGTTAACTCCTCAGGAACCAACCAATTGGCGGTTACTTTTTATGCCTATTCAATAGATGATGAAAAAATAAGTACCAGTAAAACACTGACTGTTTTTGTAGAAGGCGGCACGACGGGAGGTTCTGGAAATAACGACACGCTTGTGTGGTCCGATGAATTTGACGGAAACGGCAGCATTAATACCAGCGATTGGAATTATGAACTTGGCGCTGGAGGCTGGGGAAATCAAGAAGTCCAAAAATACACCAGCAACTCTCAAAATGTATTTATTGAAAATGGAATTTTAAACATAAAAGCCATTAAAGAAACAGACGGCACCTATACCTCGGGTCGTATTACAACTCAAAATAAAGTTGATTTTAAATATGGACGTATTGATATACGCGCAAAACTTCCTTCTGTTGCCGGAACATGGCCTGCACTGTGGATGCTTGGTACAAATTTCGGATCTGTAGGCTGGCCCTATTGTGGCGAAATCGACATTATGGAGCAATTCCAAGATAAGACGTATATCCAATCAACTTGTCATTGGAACAACAATAATTCTACCGCTAGTTATGGACTTCCTATAGATTTAGCGACCCCTACAGAATTTCATGTGTATTCGTTAGAATGGAATGCTGGCAGCATCAAAGCATTATTAGACGGAGTACAATTTTACTCACTATCAACAAGTAGTGCGATGCCTTTTGATGCGAACTTTTTCTTTATATTTAATCTTGCGATGGGTGGGTCCAATGGCGGCACAATAGACCCTAATTTTACTTCGGACAGTATGGAAGTTGATTATGTGAGAGTTTACCAATAAAACAATAATTTATTAGGACTCATTGATTGTTGTTGGTTCGGATTAAACTATTATCAATCCGAACCCATACAATTTGATGAAGTCTTCAAAAATGCTTATAATTACTTTTTGGAGCTTATCAAAAAAATAACACCCATAATTTGGCCACAGTGTGGGTACTTGCTCATCAAACTGTGTTATAAAGAGATTTTTCTGAAAACATCTCTTTATAACACAGTTTGATTGAATAGATTTTAGAAGCTTAAAAACCACATTTCACATTTGCTCCGCTACACAACCACAACATTTTTAAAATGTTAGTGTGTTTTTACACTTGTTTTTACTCAATGATTTCCTTCTTTGATCCCTTGTCAATTTGATAATTTATTGTCATTTATTTTACTATGTATATTTTTTGTTGCGGTTAATTATGTAATATTATTAATATTTGAGCCTAATTTTATGGAATAATTAAACCAAATCTTATTTTATGAAAAAAACAACTTATTATGTATTGATTGTGATTCTGTTTGTAGCAACTGCTTCAGCTCAGAATATCACAGTCAACGGAATTGTAACATCAAGTGTTGATGCTTTGCCCCTTATAGGAGTAAATGTGAAGGTTCAAAACACCAACACAGGCGCAGTGTCAGACTTTGATGGAAACTTCTCCATCTCAAATGTAGTTCCTGGAGCCATTTTAGAATTCACCTATTTAGGATTTGAACCTAAAGAATTGCCAGCTTCGGTAAACATGACGGTTTCTTTAACTGAAGACAATGAATCTCTTGACGAGGTTGTTGTGATAGGATATGGAACTCAAAAGAAAAAAGAAGTCACTGGAGCTGTTACGGTTATAGGTTCTAAAGCGATTGAAAAACTAAATCCAGTGAGAATTGAACAAGCTTTACAAGGGCAAGTAGCCGGCGTAAATGTAACTTCAAACTCGGGTTCGCCAGGTTCTGGATCTAATATTAGAATTCGTGGAATTTCTACAAATAGAGATAGTAGGCCTTTAATACTAGTTGATGGAAACGTTATAGAAGATTTATCTGTAGTTAATCCAAGTGATATTAAAAGCATGAATATCTTAAAAGATGCAACCGCTGGTATTTACGGAGTGCGTGCAGCAAATGGAGTCATCCTAATTACTACAAAATCAGGAAGAAAAAATTCTGATTTAAAATTTCAATTTGACACTTATGCTGGTATCCAACAAACCAGTAAAAAGTTGGATCTATTAAATCCAACAGATTTTGCTATCTATGTAAATGATGCTGCAGATACGACTAAGTTTTTTGTATACCCACAGATGGGTACCGATTGGCAAGATGAAGTGTTTGAAACGGCTATCATCTCTAATGTGAATTTTAGTGCCAGTGGTGGAACAGAAAAATCAACCTATTCATTTGGAGCTTCTTATTTAGACCAAGACGGTATTGTAGGTTTAGGCAAATCCAATTACAATAGACTCACTGCAAGATTAAATTATCAATACGATATATTAGATAATTTAAAAATTACAGCAATAGGATTACACACAACTTCAGAAAAAAACAACCTCGCTGAAGGTGGTATCGGAGCCGTTTTATATAATGCAGTCAATATCAATCCGAACCTAGCAACTAGAGATGTGGACGGTAACTATTCTCTGTCAACA
Source organism: uncultured Flavobacteriaceae bacterium (assembly GCA_905479095.1). Taxonomy (GTDB): domain Bacteria; phylum Bacteroidota; class Bacteroidia; order Flavobacteriales; family Flavobacteriaceae; genus Hel1-33-131. The sequence continues at coordinate 731 of CAJQLD010000064.1, read as the reverse complement.
GATATATTACAGGCTGAAATTGTTAATCCATTAGCGCAAGTCGTTAATAATTATAATACCACTCGCGTATCCAAAGTGAGTGGCACTTTAGGCTTAGACTACACCTTTTTGGATAATTTCACAGCAAGTTCAAAATTTCAAATTAACCATTCTAATGTACGTGATGATATATTTAGACCAGAGGTTGATTATGGCAATGGGAAATCATTAACTCTAGTCGACAAGGATAACGATATTAATGTATTTAAAAATGAAATCGTAGATAATGGAGCAGATTTTGATGACTTTACCTGGGATGGTTATATTACTTATGAGAATACCTTCAAGGAGAATCACAATTTAACGGTATTATTAGGAGCCTCTATTTTTAGAACTAAAGGCTTTTATTATGGGTATAACTTAACATCGGAAAACGGGAATAACTCTCCAGACCAATCCGTATGGGATTTAGGGCAGGCGGATTACCGTTATACGGATACTGAGTTAGCGTTTGGAAAGGGACAGTTCGAAAGCCGTTTGTATTCATTATTCACAAGAGTACAATATAACTTTAAGGGTAAATACTTGATTTCAGGAGTATTACGTAGAGATTTATCTTCGAAATTCTCTCATATTAACAATAATAATGTAGGGTATTTCCCATCGGCTTCTGTTGGTTGGAATGTCTCTGAAGAGGCGTTTTTAAAAGACAGTTCTTGGCTAAATAACTTAAAATTAAGAGCAAGTTATGG
>CAJQLD010000063.1 GCA_905479095.1 uncultured Flavobacteriaceae bacterium | reverse complement strand
ATCTATCAATTTCTTGATCGATATGATGCATAGGTGTTGATTTTGAGGTGTCTACAAGATACAAAAAACAACTATTATTCACAAAAAAAGAACTGTTAAATGATGTGTTTTTGCGCAGTCTGACGTGTTGGTATATGAAAAGTAGCAGACTAAAAGTGCGTTTACTTTCGGTTTAGAAACTTTCTTTATTATAAAACAAAAACTTTCGGGTATGCACTAATTCTGCTATTTTTTATATACCGTGTTGTGTGCAGTATTTTATTCTATTTTTATTTTAAAAGTTATGTTTGGTTTTTCATGACCATAATAGTGATAAATTCTAACAAAAAATCTATTACTTGCATTAGCGTTAAAAACAAAACCATCTGATTGACCATAACCATTAATATTTCCATAATTTAAAGAAGTATTTGGTTGATATAAATAGAATGACGAACTACAAATAGTTTTTATTGCTATTACAGGGTCAAAATTACTACTAACATCAACTATAGCAATAGTATGATTACCTGACCAATTATCAGGAACATTAATTTCTAACCACATTCCTCTGATATCCTTACCATCATAACTTTCGCCTCCTGTAGGTGAGTATAGTTCATAGTTACTAATGTCGACATTTACATTATAGAACTTATTTACTTCAATTATTGGCGAACCATTACAAGTATCTGTAGGTGTAATTGAGGTTATATTTCCACCATTTGAACTTGAATTATCAAAACTTATTGTTTTAGAATTGTTGAAAATTTCAGTTTCATTAGAAACTTGGGATATTCTTATTTCTACGTTATGCATACCCTCATAAGGAAACTCATAATCGTTATAGTATTCTATTCTATTCTCATTTGGACTCATATTAGAGTGAGTATCTGTTCCAATAGAATTACCGTTTACAAAGTATTCAATATTTATTGTTTCATTATTTGGTGTTTCTTTATTTCCAATATTAATAAAATCCACATTTATATCATACTCTCCATTCCCTTCATCATCAAAAGTAATATCATTTATTTTTATATCTGAATTTCCTGTATTTCCATTAGTGCCATTTCCAGAAATAGGCATTGTATAAGTTCCATTATCTGCATTGTTATTAACTGTTATTGTTCCGTTATAAGAAATGGCATTTATTGGTTGAAAAGTAACTATAACATCTTGTGAATCATTTGCGTTAACTGTTCCTGAATCCCAATTAGCAGAATAAACATTATTTGGAAAACTAATATTAGAAACATTAAAACTTTTATTTCCTGTGTTTTTTATGGTAAAAGTCTTTTGACTTGTAGAGCCAACCTCTGTAGTTGTAAAGTTTAAATCACCACTTAAAGAAATTAAAGATTCTGACGATGCAGACTCCTTACCAACACCATAACAAACTACTTCCTCATCACCAACATTTGTTTTAATAGTGATAACTTGATTTGAATAGTTTTTTGCTTCAGAAGGAGAAAAAGTTATAGTTATTGTTTTAGTTTCATTTTTATTTAGAGTGACACTTTGATTTAAGTTGTGTGAAAAGTTAGAAGGCATATTTATTTCACTAAAACTTATTACTCCATCACCTTTATTTTTAATAGTAAAATCCAAATTTTTTGATGTGCCTACTTCAACTTCATTAAAATTTAAATCGCCTATTATTTCTATAGATTCGCTATTACTTAAATTTAAACATTTTTCAAATGGTTCAAAGAAAGAATCGTGCTTCCATTCGGTTTCAATTAATGTTTTGTCCAATGTGATTTCAGCATTGCCAAACAAAGCATCTATATAACTGTCAAGAGTTACTTTAGTTTTAAAACTATAATCTGCTGATAAGTTAATACAATTTTCTCCTAGAGAATTAGCATATAATTGAGCTTTAGAATTAATCGAAAAATTTATTGGATGACTTGTGATACTAATATAGTTTTCTTTATCAGAAAAAAATTGTGGAAAAAACACATCAATACCAAAAGCTAGTGGTGATATTTCTGCATTTACTTTTCCTGAAATATCTATGAACATATTTGGATTTGAGATTTCTAGTTTGGCACTTGGAGTAGGTTTTAAAGTAAAAAGTGTTGTGGCATCTGCTTTTAAACTTAGTGTAGTTTTTGAGGTGCTTTTGAAACCTGTTTTTGCAATTCCTTTGAAGTCTATATCTAAATACACTAAACAACGTAGCTCTGGAGATATTTTAAAAGGAAGATTTTTTTGTTTAGGTATAAAAGAGATTATAACAAAAGGTATTTTTTTATTGATTTTGTAAACATCTTCATCTATTTGATATCTTATTTTATTTTCTAAATAATCATTGATATTTATGTTAGGACCGTACTCAATATTCACTTCTTCATCTAAAACTATAGAATTATTCATTTTAATATTAGAAGTAACTATTAATGGGGTTTTATTTAATTCAAAATCTATTCCACCGCTTACATATGTTGATTTATAGATTCCTCTAATTTGATCTTTTTTTGTTTGATTATCACCATCTTTATCATATAAGATAACTGAGAAAGAAATAGAATTATTATCAACCTTAATCTTAACATTATCTAATTTAGATACTATGTTTGAGAAATCAGGAATAAATGAATTTTTTGAATTAATGGATTTAAAAACATCAGTTAACTTGGCATTTTTGGTTTTAATTAGATATGTTTTTTCGGACTCAAAAATATCTGTAATTATTCGAGAATAATAAAAATTCTCATTTGTCATATTTTTTTTTGAATTTTTAGCTAATTTTTGAGCTTGGAAAGTTTCATTTTCAAAAAATAAAACATCTCCTATTAAAATTTCATCGGGATAAAAAACTTTATTTATAGTCAACTCATTTTCAGTAATATCTATAATTTCATTTTTGAGTACTGAACTCAATCTAATAGTATTTTCGTTATAATCTATAACACCATATTCTCCAGATTCTGAACCTCCTTTTATTATTTCAATAGGATTGTCAATAATTACTGTTGGTTCATTGTTTTCTTCTTTTTCACAACCTAATGAAAGTAAAATTATAACTAAGTATATGTATTTATTTAAATTCATATTTATTTAATTTTTTATATCCAACTTATTATTAATAATCTATGATTTTCGGATGAAAACATAGTTCCTTTATATTGCACACAACTTGTTATATGGAGAACAAACGCCCTGTTTATAGGTATATATTTCCGGATAATAGGAGCTTTTGTTCTCGTTTATTATTTCCCGCCGTCCAGTTCATCTTGCCATTCCAACAAATTTTTCCACTTACCGTCGTATGCTAAGCGGGCTTGTTTTGGCCATGTTCCAGGGACATGCATTTTAAAGGCGTCTCCACCACTGTCTAAGATTGTTTGACACCTTTCAATGTTACACTCCGCCAAAGCTTTCCAGCTTCTCACGCCATTGTTGTGAAATAGTTGTTGGATTTTTGGCCCAATTCCCTCAATAACCGTCAGGTCATTTTCTTTAATGGGTCTTCCAAACACACTTTTAGCCAAGGCTGCATTAAATAATGATTTAGTAGAATCCACTCTTTTGAAAGAGGCGTCTGTACTTGTTTTTTTATTCTTGCAAGCTTTTAGTTCTGCTTCAAGGCGTTTAATTTGTAATTTATAGTCATCACAATTTTTACAGTCGTTCTGTTTGTTAAATAAGCGGCCTAGAAGGTAGCCGAATAACGCAGATAATAGTCCAACGATTAAGGGGATTAGCATACACCAGTTCATAATGTTTTATTTTTTAGTTAATTAATAATTAGTTCTGTTCTTCTGTTTTTAGCTTTTCCAGCAGCAGTCCTGTTGGTTGCAATTGGAGCAGATTCTCCTTTTGAGGTCGTTTTGACTTTGTCACCGTCCACATTCAATTTCAATAACTGTCGTCTAGTGAAATCGGCACGACGCTGTCCAAGTTCCATATTAAATTTGTCTGACCCGTCGCTATCACAATGCCCAACAATGGTGCAAGAACGATCTTCATACGAGTTGAGGTAATCTGCCAGTGCTCCAAGATTAGTATTTTTCAAAGTCAGGTTAGATGTTGCGTGTTTTCCAGACCCAAAATTCATTAAAGTAGGCGATTTTAATAGGTTGTTTTTTAGGAGATCCTGCTTGGATGAATCCTCAGTGAGTAAAAGCGCGTAAGGACCGTGTAAAACACCAGAACCGTCCGGTTGAAGACCTTCATTCATGACGCCAGAAGGGAGAATTTTATCAGCTGAAATCCCTCTGGAAGTCAGTTGTTTTTTAATTGCTTCGGCTCGTGCCATCCCCAAATCTCCAAAAGTAGAGGTGTTAGATTCCTCACCTTTAAAATACCCCATTACTTTTAAAACTTTTGATGGGTTTTGAGATAGATGGTTTTTTAGCTTTTCAATTGGGTCATTCAAAGATTCAGGAACAGGCGTTAAAACAGCGTGGCCAGATGTATTGAAATTGAAATTTTCATTGGTCCCAATATCAAAGTCAGCACCCGAAATCGAAAAAGGATTCAAGTTTTTAGAAACAGTAGCGGCGTTATTAGAAATGTTTGTTTTGATGTTGTTCGTCGCATTCTGACAGCAATTACAACAGAAGTACCAGTAAAGGATACATCCAATAATAATGGAGAATACTATCCCCAACAAATAGGTGGTTTTCTTGCTCATGTGATTTGGTTTTTACGTTGTAAACACAACAAATCTAATTATCGTGTACTCATAAGACACACAAACAAAAAAAAGTCACATCTAGTGGATGTGACTTTTAAAATAAGAATGTAAATTAATTTATAAATCGAATTTAATTCCTTGCGCTAAAGGTAATTCATCGGAGTAATTAATGGTGTTTGTTTGACGTCGCATATACACTTTCCATGCATCAGAACCAGACTCACGTCCACCGCCCGTTTCTTTTTCACCTCCAAAAGCCCCTCCAATTTCGGCGCCAGAAGTTCCAATATTTACATTGGCAATACCACAGTCAGAACCCGAATATGACAAGAATTTTTCTGCTTCTTTTAGCTCATTAGTCATTATCGCAGACGACAAACCTTGGGCCACTCCATTTTGTTTTTGGATGGCATTTTCTACCGCACCCGTGTATTTCATTAAATATAAAATAGGGGCAAATGTTTCATGCTGCACAATTTCAAAATGGTTTTCGGCTTCAATAATCGCGGGCTTTACATAACAACCACTTTCATAGCCTTCTCCCTCTAAAACTCCGCCATCAACCAATACGTTGCCTCCTTCAGCTTTTGCTTTTTCAATAGCCGCTAAATAGGTGTTTACAGAATCATGATCGATTAAGGGTCCAATATGGTTTTTTTCATCTAAAGGATTTCCAATGGTTAATTGCCCATAGGCACCAACAATCGCATCTCTTACTTTATCATATACAGATTCGTGAATAATGAGACGTCGTGTCGACGTACAACGTTGTCCGCAAGTTCCTACAGCACCAAAAATTGCTCCAGGGACCACCACTTTTAAATCGGCAGTTGGTGTGATAATAATGGCATTATTGCCTCCCAACTCTAGTAAAGATTTTCCAAAACGTTGGGCAACCGTTGCACCAACAATTCGTCCCATTCTTGTAGAACCCGTAGCAGATACTAAAGGCACTCGCGTATCGGTTGTCATCATTTCTCCAACGGTATAATCACCATTAATGATCGAAGAAATTCCTTCAGGCAACTTATTTTCTTTTAAAATCTCGGCAATAATATTCTGGCAGGCAATAGAGCAAAGCGGGGCTTTTTCAGAACCTTTCCACACACATACATCCCCACAAATCCATGCCAAAGCAGTATTCCAAGCCCACACAGCGACAGGAAAATTAAACGCAGAGATAATACCTACTACTCCAATAGGATGCCATTGTTCTCGCATCACATGACCAGGACGCTCAGAAGGAATGGTTTGCCCGTTTAATTGTCGAGACAATCCAACCGCAAAATCACAGATATCAATCATTTCTTGAACTTCGCCATACCCTTCTTGTAAGGATTTTCCCATTTCATAAGACACTAATTTTCCGAGCGGTTCTTTTAAATCTCTTAGCTTATTTCCAAACTGACGGACAATTTCGCCACGTTGTGGTGCTGGCATTGTTCGCCACTCTGGGAACGCCGCCGTTGCAGCCGTCATCACTGCTTCATAGTCTGCTTGAGAGGTGCAAACCACGCTTCCAATTTTTTGACCATCAACTGGCGAAAAACTATCCAGGGTAGGGCCATTTCCAAAGCTATTAGCACCTGTTGAAGTCCCTAAGTTTATATCTTTAACTCCAAGAGCATCCAATGCATCTTGAATTTTAAAAGTATTAAAGTTTGTGTTCATTTTTTATAATTTTATAAATCGGTTTGAGTTGCGAATATAATAATTTTATAGCCACTTTAATGATAATTACATAATCATTCCCAGTCGCAAAAAGGATACTTACTGAGATTAGAATTATAATATCTTACATCGCCAGTGACTTCTTGTCCTAGCCAGCTAGGTTTAGAAAAAACGTCGTTTTCAGCGCTTAATTCAACCTCAGCAATTACCAATCCAGCATTTAAGCCTTCAAATTCATCAACTTCAAACAGGTGATTGCCGACTGAAACTTCATGCCTTATTTTACGGATGATCGTTTTTTCACACAAGCCTAAAAGTGTCTCGGCGTCTGTTTTAGAAATTTCCTTTTCCCATTCAAACCGACTTAGTCCACTTTGGTTGCTTTTTCCCTTAACCGTCATAGAGCCTTTTTGGTCATTAAGACGAATCCGAACTGAGCGCTCGGGATGACTGTTTAAATACCCTTGAGCTATCGTCGATTTTTTTGAAGCTTCTACACGATACCTGTCAGAGAGTACCAAAAATTTACGTTCAATTTCAATCATAAAAAATAAGCTAGTGATTAGATGCTCTAAATTTACAGTAAGTCAACCGATTTACCAATACGAAATAGAAAACAACTTTTTTAAACGCTTTCAAGGATACTTATCTGGAGTAATTGCTAAAAAATATGGAATGAATTCTTTGGTTTGCTAAGATTTCGTTGGGATAACACAACCAATATGCGAATATTCGCAAAAATCCTACTTTCATAGAGTGATTTCGGAGTTGCTTTAGTAATTTTGGAAGCAACTAAATGTATTAAAGTAATGTCCACTCAGCCAAAAATCACCAGATTTAAACAAAACGTTTTGTCCAAATATCAAATATACAACAGTATATTTATGACCCTTCCTTTTAATTCGATTACAAAAACCGGTGCGCTTTTGCCGCTTTTTTTTGAAACTTGTAAAAAAGGATTTGCAAATAATGAAGATCCTACTGCGATTGTAGATACGTTCTTTAGAAAATATCAAGCAAGACGATCTCCTAAAAGTCAAATCGATTTGTTGTTTCGTTTTATACAATATATTGAGCGTCAAGTGGTTTTATTTGATGCCATCGAAGACGCCGCCTTCCCTGTTGTTAACAATATGGACGGAATTGGAACTTTGAGAAGTCTAAAAGAAAAAGTAAGCTCTGAGAATAAGGTAGAAATACTTCAAAAATACTTAGAGGAATTCAAAGTGCGTATTGTGTTAACAGCGCATCCAACGCAATTTTACCCAGGATCTGTATTAGGAATCATCACCGATTTAACCGAAGCCATCCGTGAAAACGACCTGTTTCGCATCAACGAATTGTTAGCACAATTAGGAAAAACACCTTTCTTTAAACAAACCAAGCCAACACCTTACGATGAAGCAGTGAGTCTTATTTGGTATTTAGAACATGTGTTTTATAAATCGTTTGGGAGTGTTTATGACTATATTCAGCAAAATATTTTTGACGGCAAACACATTGATAACGACATTATTAATATTGGTTTTTGGCCAGGAGGCGACAGAGATGGGAACCCATTTGTAACCCCAGAAATCACTTTGAAAGTTGCGGCAAGGCTGCGTGAAACGATTATAAAAAACTATTACCGGGACTTAAGAGGTCTTAAAAGAAAACTATCTTTTGCGGGGGTTGAAGATCGAGTTGTGGCCTTAGAAGTGGAGCTTTATAAGATTATAACCAACAAAAAATCTACCTTAACATTAGAGTATTTAACGTCAGAGTTAAAAGAAATTAAAGCCGTAGTTGTTCAGGAGCACCAATCGCTTTATGCTTCTGAATTGAACAGCCTTTTAAATAAAATTCATTTATTTGGATTCCACTTTTCTACTTTAGATATCCGTCAAGACAGTCGTGCGCATGCTGCGGTATTTAACGATATGGTCAACGTGATGATTGAAAGCGGAAGCTCTAGTTTCCCTGGAAATTACCATGATTTGCCAGAAACAGATCAAATTGAGGTGTTGTCCAAAATTAAAGGACGTGTTGATTTTGATTTAATTACGGATAAAGACACATTAAAAGCCTTAAAAACGATGGAGGCGATTAAAACCATTCAGCAGACGAATGGCGAAAAGGCAGCCAATCGTTACATCATTAGTAATAATCAAAGCACGCTCCATGTCATGCAGCTGTATGCAATGCTTAAGCTCGTTGCATTTGAAGAGGAACTAACAGTGGATTTAGCACCGCTTTTTGAAACCATTACAGATTTACAAAATGCACCTTCCGTCATGGAAGACCTTTATTCTAATCCCGAATATGCTGCGCACTTAAAAGCGCGAGGAAACAGACAAACCATCATGCTCGGGTTTAGTGACGGCACCAAAGACGGCGGTTATTTAATGGCCAATTGGGCGATTTATCAAGCAAAAGAGTTGTTAACGGCGATGTCTAGAAAGTATGATGTTACGGTTATTTTCTTTGATGGTCGTGGTGGACCACCTGCAAGAGGTGGTGGAAAAACACATAATTTCTATGCGTCACTAGGGCCAACAATTGAAGACAAGGAAGTTCAGCTTACGATTCAAGGGCAGACCATAAGTTCTAATTTTGGAACGTTAGAGTCCTCACAATATAACCTTGAACAATTGATTAGCTCGGGGATTCATAATAGCTTGAGTGATAAAGACCTAAGAATGACCCCTCAAAACAGAGTGGTGATGGCGCAGTTGTCTAAACTAAGTTATGAAGCATATGTGAACTTTAAAGCGCATCCAAAGTTCATTCCTTACCTAGAAAACATGAGCACGCTTAAGTATTATGCGAAAACCAATATTGGTAGCCGCCCATCTAAGCGAGGCAAAGCAGAAGGACTCGTGTTCGAAGATTTGCGTGCCATTCCTTTTGTAGGCTCATGGAGTCAATTGAAACAAAATGTGCCTGGATTTTTTGGAGTAGGAACCGCATTAAAGCATTATGAGGATATTGGAGAGTTTGAAAAAGCACAACATTTATTTAAAACCTCTGATTTTTTCAAAACGTTGATTGAAAACAGTATGATGTCCTTATCTAAATCGTTCTTTGATTTGACCAAATATATGTCTGAAGATCCAGAGTATGGCGAATTTTGGAACGTGATTTATAGCGAGTATGTAACCACTAAGCGATTGTTATTAAAACTAACAGGTTATGACGAGTTGATGCAAGAAGAGCTTGCTGGAAAGGCTTCTATCTCGGTGCGAGAGTCTATCGTATTGCCTCTGTTAACAATACAGCAATATGCGTTGAAAAAAATTCAGGAGCTAGAAAAAGAAACTCCAAGAGACGAGGATCAAATTAAAACTTATGAAAAGATTGTAATGCGCTCTCTATTTGGAAATATTAATGCGAGTCGAAACTCAGCATAAATCAAAACACTTTAAATTAAAAAACCTCAAAAGATATCTTTTGAGGTTTTTTGTTGACTAATTAAACAAGGTGGTTAATGTTCATTTAACCTAAAATCGGGGTAAGCATCCATTTGGTGTTCGTGGGCATCAAGACCTTCTAGTTCTTCTCGTTCCGAGACTCTAATACCCATGGTCTTCTTTAATGCGAAGATGATAAGGAAAGAAGTCGCGATACAAAACACAGCATAACACAAAACTCCAATGAGTTGAACGAGAAACTGATCAACCCCTGCTTTGGCGCCAAAAAGTCCAACAGCTAAGGTTCCCCATACACCACAAATAAGGTGTACAGCAATGGCCCCTACGGGGTCATCTAATTTAATTTTATCAACTAAGCTCACTGCAAATACTATGAGTGCGCCAGCAATCGCTCCAATTAAAATGGCATCTTCTGGGCTCATCTGGTCTGCACCGGCAGTAATCCCTACAAGTCCACCTAAAATACCATTTAGGAACATTGTTAAATCTAAATTTTTATATAAGATCGTTGAGGTAATCATTGCGACGACACCACCAGCGGCAGCGGCCAAACAGGTGGTTACCAAAGTTAAGGACGTTGCTTCGGGGTTTGCTGATAATACAGAACCGCCGTTAAATCCAAACCAGCCCAACCAAAGAATAAGAACTCCAGCCGTTGCTAATGGGATGTTGTGTCCTGGAATGGCCTGAGACGTTCCATTATTAAACTTCCCAATCCGAGCTCCTAAAAGGTAAACAGCGACTAAAGCAGCCCATCCCCCTACAGAGTGGACGAGGGTAGATCCAGCAAAATCATAAAAACCTTCCGCATCTCCTATGGTTAGCGACGATAAAAATCCGCCACCCCATTGCCAAGATCCAGCAATTGGATAGATAAACCCGACATATACAACCGTAAAAATCATAAAGGCTCCGATTTTCATACGTTCCGCAACGGCTCCAGAAACAATTGTTGCTGCGGTTGCGGCAAACATGCCTTGGAATAAAAAGTCGGTCCACCACGTATAGCCACCATCGGCATACTCGGCAGTCATGCCGTTTTCTGGTGGGCTTATCCCAGGAACAATAGATCCTATAAACCCATTAAAATCTCCAGGGTACATTAAGTTAAAGCCTACCATATAGTAAAGGAGAAGCCCAACGGTTATAATAAAGATGTTTTTAAATAAAATATTAATTGTGTTTTTTTGACGTGTGAGCCCAATTTCTAGAAATGCAAATCCAGTATGCATAAAGAAAACGAGTGCCGTACAGATCATCATCCATACGTTATTGATAGTTAGTAATTCCATGGTTGTTATTTTAATGTATTTCCGCCTTTTTCGCCGGTTCTAATTCTATATACTTCATCGACCTGTGATACAAAGATTTTTCCATCACCAACATCGCCTGTAGAGCCTGCTGAGAGGATCGCCTTGATGGTCACTTCTTCAAAATCATCATTTACAACAATAGATAAATAGCGCCTTTGGATGTCACTCGTGCTGTAAGAAACACCTCTGTATACATGGCCTTCTTTTTCGTTCCCAAGGCCTGTAACGTCCCAGTACGAAAAAAAATTCACACCGACTTCGTGCAGGGCTTTTTTGACACTAGAAAATTTAGATTTTCTAATGATTGCTTCTACTTTTTTCATTGGTTTTAAGTTTAGTTTGAATTCAAAAATAATTAAAAATATAAATACCCCTAAAAATTTAGGGGTATAGTATATATTTTTATGAATATGACAATAATACCCTGTTTATTTTGAAGGGCTTGTTGCTAAATAGCATTAAACATAAAAACCCTAGAAGCGCGAGCCCCTAAGGTTTTTAACACAAACTAAAAATCACAAACTAATTTTTAATTTTTTTAGAGTAAATGAATACTCCATATTTTTTTGAAGTTAGTCTTGACCTCTTTCTCTTTTACCAGGATATGCAATAGATCCGTGTTCTGAGATGTCTAATCCAGCAACTTCTTCTTCTTCAGTAACTCGCAATCCAACAGTGTACTTAAGGACTCCAAAGACTACAAAGGAAAGAACGACAGCCCATACAGCATATGCCAACCCTCCAGTCAATTGTGCTACAAGTTGAGCAGAACCACCTCCGTTAAAGATCCCAAGTCCAGCATCGCCGTCTACACCCCAAAGTCCGATAACAATCGTTCCCCAGAATCCAACAACACCGTGAACAGATGCCGCACCAATAGCATCGTCAATTTTAAGTTTCTTTTCGATAATTTCAATAGAGAATACAACGATGATACCACCAATTAAACCCGCTAATACAGCACCACCAGCCGTCATGTTTCCACACCCTGCAGTAATACTTACTAAACCAGCTAAAGCACCATTTAATGATTGCGCTAAGTTTGGCTTACCGTACCAGATCCATGTTGTAATAAGCGCCCCTAAGGCACCCGCAGCAGCAGAAAGATTCGTGATTAAAACCACTGTAGAAGCAGCAACTGAATCGTCTCCACCCCAAGCAAGTTGAGATCCACCGTTAAAACCAAACCATCCTAACCAAAGGATAAACACCCCTAAGGTTGCTAATATTTGGTTGTGACCTGGAATAGGCATTACTTTTCCGTCAATGTATTTTCCAATTCTAGGACCTACCATATAAGCAGCAACTAAAGCAGCAAAACCACCGACAGCATGAACGATTGAAGAACCAGCAAAGTCAATAAAACCGAGCTCTGTTAACCAACCCGATCCTTGCCATTGCCATCCCCCTGCAATTGGGTAGATAATAGCCGTCATTACGATTGAAAAGATAATGTACGTTGAGTACTTTGTTCTTCCAGCAATTGCGCCAGAAACAATTGTTGCAGCAGTCGCAGCAAACATTGTTTGGAAGAATAAATCAGCGCCTTCACCTTGCATAATTCCACTCCAGAAGAACCAACCATTGGTTGTGTCTCCATACATGAGAGAGTATCCTACAAACCAGTAGGTAAGAGAACCTACAGCGATATCAAGCAAGTTTTTCATTGCGATGTTCACTGCATTTTTTGAACGTGTCATTCCAGATTCTACTAAAGTAAAACCAGCCTGCATAAAGAATACTAAGATACCAGATAACAGCATCCATAACATTCCCATGTCGTCCTTGATCGCTCCAGCAAGACTCTCAACCGCAGCGGCATCCTGTATTACTAGAGGTAAGTTGTTAATTAAATGTGACATAAATTATATATTTGATTGGTTAATATTGGTACGCGTACTAGAAAGAATAAACAGCAGCTACTACAAATGATGATAAGCTCTTAGAAGACTTTAAGTCATTATCTATAAAAGTAGCTTCTTCGCTTGCTGAATCTAATCTTAATTCTGGTTTAATCATTAAGCTTCCTACAGTATAACTTCCTGTTAATGTTACAGCAAAAATGTCTGCATCGCCATCAGCATCGTAAGCACCAATAGCACCCGCGCCCCCTTCAGTTTCAACAAAATATTCAGCTCTTAATCCTAAAGAGAAGCTTTCAGAAGCAGCAATCTGTGGATATAAAGCAGCTCCAGCAAAACTAGAGTCATTATCATCACTTGCGTCAAAATAAGCAGCGTTAACACCTAAGAAAAAGGAATCAGACAAGTCAAACCCACCTGTAAAATCCACTTCGTATGCGCCTTGAGAGCTTAAGTAGTTTAGGTATTGACCTGCGTAACCTAGTTGAAGACCAAAAGCATAATCTCCTGTTGGGTTGAATTCTGTTAAGTCAGTAGGATTCATAACGGCTGTCATTAAAGACCAATCGCTTCCTAAGTCAAAATCAGCTTTTATTCCTGTGTGGCTAAATGGGCCGTAAGAAAACAAGTAAGATGTACTGTAGTTAAAGTTGGCAGCAGGAGAAATCACTTCATATCCTAAAAAGGTATTAAAGTTACCCATTGTTAATGTTACCGATTCACTTACATTCCAGTAAGCATATAATTGGTTAACAATGTTTCCTGTACCTGAATACATTGGAGATGCAAAAATAGCGTCTGTTCCTCTTGGACCAAAAACTAAATCCGCAACAAACCCAGCTTTTTCGCCTTCATAGCTTGCGATTACGTTTGCCATTCCGAGAGAAAACCCAGGCAATTGTGCAAAAGAAGATCCTGGCGCAATAGCATCTTCATCATTTGGAGCAGATAAATTTGCTCTGTAATAAACATCTACTGTTCCAGAAACTGATAATTTAGGAGCTTCATCTTGTGCGTTTAGAGTCATGGCTCCAACAAAAACAATTGCACTTAAAATAATTTTTTTCATAATAGTTAATTTTAGTAGTTAATATTTTTAGTTAACGGCTCAAAACTAAGTATAATTAACATATACCCTTTAAAAAAGAAGGGTATATTGATAACTTTTGTGTAATATTTAATTTAACCCCCTAAATTTTTAGGGTATTGCAATTTTATTTATAATATTTTTAATATTTCAATAGTCTGTTGTTTTTTTAGAATTGTTTTTTGTGAGGCCTGTCCTTATATATACGTTATTAAATAGGCGGTCAATTTCTCATTGATTATTCGATAGTCTATTGCGTATTTAATTGCTCAAAATGCAGAAATAGGTATTCTAAATTGGAATTTCGAAAAAGTGACTTGGCTTTTTTTAAAATCGACTTTTACCAATTATATTACATCCTTATTAAGATTCAACCAGAAATAATTTTAAGTATGTTAAAAAAACAAGGTCTTTATTTACCAGAATTTGAACACGACAACTGTGGTGCAGGGTTTATATGTAGTTTGACAGGAAAACGATCCAACGATATCATTCATAAAGCATTAGAAATTTTAGTCAAACTAGAACACAGGGGTGCGGTAAGCTCAGATGGTGTGACGGGGGATGGCGCTGGGATTCTTATCGATATTCCTCATAAATTCTTCAAAATTTTCTGTGAATTCGAATTGCCAGAAGCAGGAGAATATGCCGTTAGTAATGTGTTTTTACCAAGAAAAGACAACCAAAGAGCATATTGTGTTGAGGTTTTTGAAACCGAACTAAAAAACCAAGGATTAGAAATTCTTGGCTGGAGAGATGTACCTGTTAACAGTGATGTTTTAGGAGAAATCGCCAAAACAACAGAGCCCTTTGTGAAGCAAGTCTTTATTAGTAAATCAGACAAGAAACAAACGGATTTTGATTTTAATCTTAAATTATTCGCTGCTCGAAAAATTGCAGAACATACAATATATGACTCTAAATTGTCAGAGTCGAAATTCTTTTACCTTCCAAGCCTTTCTACTAAAATAATTATTTTTAAAGGTCTGTTAAAACCAGAACACATCAATGAATATTATCTGGATCTATTTAATTCTGCCTTAGATACACGATTGGCCCTGGTACATCAACGTTTTTCAACGAATACGTTTCCAACATGGGATTTGGCACAGCCATTTAGATACATCTGTCATAACGGAGAAATTAACACCTTAAGAGGAAATGTATCTCGCATGTTCTCTAGAGAAGAAATCATTAAAAGTGATGCTTTTGGAGATGATATTAAAAAAATAATCCCTACAATTCTTAAAGGGAAATCCGATTCAGCGACCTTAGATATGGTGGTCGAATTATTATTAATGACTGGTCGTTCGCTTCCAGAAGTAATGATGATGCTGGTTCCTGAAGCATGGGAAAAAAACCCGGACATGTCCGATTCTAAAAAAGCATTCTACGAATACAATTCTTGCCAAATGGAACCATGGGATGGCCCTGCGTCTATTCCGTTTACCGATGGAAATTTTATTGGAGCCGTTTTAGACCGTAATGGATTAAGACCTTCTCGATATACGGTCACTAAAGATGGAAATGTGATCATGTCCTCTGAGACCGGCGTGGTCGATATTGAACCAGAAGACGTAGAATTCCACGGACGATTAGAGCCAGGAAAAATGTTTTTGGTTGATATGAATGAAGGACGCATCGTCAATGATGAAGAGATCAAAGAAAAAATTGCCGCCAAACAACCCTACAGAAAATGGTTGAACGAAAACCTAGTACACCTGAAAGATATATCCGCCAAAAAAGGGCCTATTGAATATAAGGAGGTTGACCTAAAGAAAAGAGAAGTTGCTTTTGGCTATACAAAAGAGGATTTAAACACCATTATCCGCCCAATGGCTCAATTAGGAAAAGAACCGATTGGCTCTATGGGAAGCGATACACCAATCGCTGTTTTGTCTGAAAGACCTCAACTTATTTATAATTATTTCAAGCAAATATTTGCACAAGTAACCAACCCACCTTTAGACGGGATACGTGAAGAATTAATTACAGACATCAGTTTAACGCTTGGTAGTGACACCAATATTTTTGATTGTAATTCAGAAGCTTGTAAAAAACTAAAAATTCAAAACCCCGTTATTTCAAAACATGATTTAGATAAAATTAGAAATTACGACACAAATCCTAATTTCAAAGTAGAATCTATTTCGATGCTGTATGAAGTCAATCGGGGCTTAAACGAGTTAGAAATTGCGCTTGAAGCTTTAGTAACCAAAGCCTCTAAAGCCATAGACGACGGTGCAAACATTATCATTTTATCCGATCGATTTGTCGATGAAGATCATGCACCAATTCCAGCACTTTTAGCCTGTTCGTATGTAAACCATGCACTGCATAAACTCAACAAACGGTCACGAATTAGTTTAATCATTGAATCGGCAGAACCAAGAGAAGTGCATCATTTTGCCCTTTTATTTGGATTTGGAGCCAGTGCAGTAAACCCATACATCGTTAATGAGATTGTTGAAAAACAAATCAAAGACTCTGATATTACAGATTTAGAATACCTCACCGCCATCAAGAATTACAACAAAGCCATTGGAAAAGGCATCTTGAAAGTGATGAATAAGATTGGAATTTCGACCCTCAACTCCTACCGTGGTTCTCAATTATTTGAGTGTGTAGGGATCAATACAAATACCGTTGAAAAATACTTTCCAAACACCCCAACCCGAATCCAGGGCATTGGGCTAATGGAAATTGAAAAAGAAATTGTCAAACGTCACAAAAAAGCATTCAACCCCAATATCGAATCCGACATTGAAGTTGGTGGGGAATATAGATGGCGTCGTGGGCAAGAAAAACACATGTTTAATCCATTGACTGTTGCAAAACTTCAAGAATCGGTTCGCACCAACAAAGCCTCTACCTTTAAAGAATACTCGGAGCTTGTAAATGATCAATCGAGTCGTTTAATGACCATTAGAGGTCTTTTTGAATTTGATCAATTTGATCCTATTTCAATTGATGAGGTAGAACCTTGGACCGAAATTGTAAAACGTTTCAAAACAGGCGCTATGTCCTATGGCTCTATTAGTAAAGAAGCCCATGAAAACTTAGCGGTTGCCATGAACAGAATTGGTGGAAAAAGTAATTCTGGAGAAGGTGGAGAAGATGAAGATCGCTTCTATAAAAATGCACAAGGCGATTGGAGAAACTCGGCAATCAAACAAGTAGCCTCTGGGCGTTTTGGAGTAACGTCTAATTATTTAACGAGCGCTAATGAAATTCAAATAAAAATTGCTCAAGGCGCTAAACCCGGAGAAGGAGGACAATTACCCGGCCCTAAAGTAAATCGCGAAATTGCGAAAACAAGAAATTCAACACCTTATGTTGGATTGATATCCCCCCCTCCACACCACGATATTTATTCAATTGAAGATTTATCGCAACTCATATACGATGTAAAATCAGCCAATAGAGCCGCACGAGTTAATGTGAAGTTGGTTTCAGAAATTGGAGTAGGAACCGTCGCTGCAGGTGTAGCCAAAGCAAAAGCAGATGTAATATTAGTTTCTGGTTTTGATGGTGGAACAGGAGCCTCCCCACTCACCTCTCTAAAACATGCTGGACTTCCTTGGGAATTAGGAATTGCCGAAGCACAACAAACACTAGTGATGAATAATTTGAGAAATCGAATTGTTTTGGAATGTGATGGTCAGTTAAAAACAGGACGTGACGTTGCGATAGCATGTCTATTAGGTGCCGAAGAATTTGGTTTTGCAACCGCTCCTTTAGTCGCTTCTGGATGTATTATGATGCGTGTGTGTCACTTGAACACCTGTCCTGTTGGAATTGCAACTCAAAACCCAGAGCTACGTAAAAAATTCAAAGGAAAACCAGAACATGTTGTTAATTATATGTATTTCGTCGCACAAGAATTGCGTGAAATCATGGCGCAACTTGGCTTTAAAACCGTTAATGAAATGGTGGGTCAGGTTCAAAAATTAAACCGTAATAAAGCGATTGAACATTACAAAGCTTCTGGAATAGATTTAACGCCAATTCTACACAAAGTAGAAGTTGCAGAAGATGTTAAGTTATTCAACACAGAACAACAAGATCACAACCTCGATGTCCATTTAGATTTTAAAATAATCAAACAAGCACATCAAGGTATTTTTAGAAGACAACGAACAGACTTGAAAATGCCAATCACCAATATTGATAGAGCGGTTGGAGCGATTTTAAGTAATGAAATTTCTAAAATTTACGGTGCAGATGGTTTGCCACAAGACACTATAAACATTGACTTTAACGGATCTGCTGGACAAAGTTTTGGCGCGTTCACTACGAAAGGGGTGACCATGACCGTTCATGGAAATACGAATGATTATTTAGGAAAAGGATTGTCTGGGGCGAAACTAATTATCAAAGTCCCTGAAACAAGTACAATTATTCCAGAAGATAATATCATTACAGGGAATGTTACTTTATATGGTGCTACTGCCGGTGAGGTCTATATTAATGGAAAAGCCGGCGAACGTTTTTGTGTTCGTAATTCGGGAGCACATGCAGTTGTAGAAGGGATTGGCGACCACGGTTGTGAATACATGACCGGCGGTGTTGCTGTGATTCTTGGAAGTGTAGGAAGAAACTTTGGAGCTGGAATGAGTGGCGGAGTTGCCTATGTCTTAGATGCGGACAATACATTTACTAAAAACTGTAACGGGGAAGATTTAAATATCGATCCTATCGAACTTCAAGAAGATGTGAATCAATTAAGAACATTAATCGAAAATCATTTTGTAGCGACGTCAAGTCCTTTAGCAAAACGAATTTTAGAAAACTGGGAGGCGATGCTTCCTAAATTCAAAAAAGTACTGCCAGAAGAGTACAGACAGGCTTTATTAAGATTAGAAAAAGAACAACTAGAAACAGTTTAAGGATGGGAAAGATAACAGGATTTTTAGAATTTGAGCGTCAGGATGAAACATATCAGACACCAAAAAAGAGAATAAAAAACTACAAGGAATTTACAATTCCACTTGAAGAATCGAAGTTGAAAGACCAAGGTGCGCGTTGTATGGATTGCGGAATACCGTTTTGCCATAGCGGTTGCCCACTCGGGAATTTAATTCCAGACTTTAACGATAAAGTTTACAAAGGTAAATGGAAAGAAGCAGCTGAGATTTTACATTCGACGAATAATTTTCCAGAATTTACAGGGAGATTGTGTCCTGCGCCCTGTGAAGAAGCCTGTGTTTTAGGAATTAATGAAGATCCGGTAAGCATTGAAAACATTGAAAAAAACATTGTAGAAACGGCCTTTACAGAAGGTTGGATCACTGCAAAGCCTCCCAAAGTAAGAACCGATAAAACGGTTGCCGTCATTGGTTCTGGCCCTGCGGGATTAGCGGCTGCTCAACAATTAAACAGAGCCGGACATACCGTAACCGTTTTTGAACGAGACTCTAAGGTAGGAGGGTTGTTACGTTATGGGATTCCAGATTTTAAAATGGAAAAAAACGTTATTGACCGTCGTGTAAACGTATTAGTAGAAGAAGGCATTGTGTTTAAAACAAATGCGCACGTTGGTAAAAATTTAGACGCCAATCAGTTAAAGGCCGATTTTGATGCGGTAGTGCTTTGTGGAGGTGCAACCGTTAAACGAAACATCCCAATTCCTGGCGCTGATCTAGAAGGTGTGCATCAAGCAATGGATTTTTTAAAAGGAAACAACCAGTATGTAGATGGGCTTGTAGACTTTAAAGAGATCTTATCAGCCAAAGGTAAAAATGTGATTGTAATTGGTGGTGGTGACACAGGATCAGATTGTATTGGAACTTCAAATCGTCATGGAGCAACCTCCGTCACAAATTTTGAAATTCTTTCGAAACCATCTGAAGGAAGACCTGCAAATCAACCGTGGCCATATTGGCCGATGAAGCTCAAAACGACCTCATCTCACCAAGAAGGTGTCGAACGATTTTTTAGTGTTTCTACAAAAGAATTTATTGGCGATGGTAAGGGTAAGTTAAAAGCATTAAAAACAGTGGAGGTAGAGTGGACTTTTAAGAAAGGAGAACGCCCACAACTAAACGAAGTTCCAAACTCAGAAAAATTATGGGACTGTGATTTAGTTTTGTTGGCACTCGGATTTACCGGTGCAGAAAAAACATTGGCAGATCAGTTTGGTTTAGAAATGGATTTTAGAACCAACATCAAAGCAACGACCAAAGATTACGTGACAAACGTTCCAGGCATATTTGCAGCAGGTGACATGCGTCGAGGACAATCATTAATTGTGTGGGCTATTTCTGAAGGAAGACAGGCGGCACATCATGTAGACACCTATTTAATGGGCACTTCTGCATTACCATTAAAAGATGATAATGATTTACCGAGAATTTAATATTATTTTTGTGCACTGAACGTCATACTATATAAGTGTTAAGTGGTTGATTTTTATAAGTTTACATTAAACTTTAAACAATTGAATTTAGACCATTTAAATAGATGTTCATCCCACTAAATGTGTAAAAATATAATTTCGATACTTCTAAGGCATAAAATTGATAATGAAAGAACTAAATAAATACAGCAAAGCAGTTACTCAAGACCCAACACAACCCGCTGCTCAAGCCATGCTCCATGCTATTGGACTGACCAAAGAGGATTTTAAAAAACCGTTGGTAGGAATTGCAAGTACAGGATACGAGGGTAACCCTTGTAATATGCACCTTAATGATTTAGCAAAACTGGTCAAAAAAGGTACGCTAAACAAAGATGTTATTGGATTGATTTTTAACACAATAGGGGTTAGTGATGGAATTTCTATGGGAACTCCAGGGATGCGATTTTCATTACCGTCTCGAGATGTCATTGCCGATTCCATGGAAACGGTTGTTCAAGCAATGAGTTATGATGGTTTGATTACCGTTGTTGGCTGTGACAAAAACATGCCCGGAGCCTTAATGGCCATGATTCGTGTCGACAAGCCAGCAATTTTGGTGTATGGAGGTACAATTGATTCCGGATGTCATAATGGACAAAAATTAGATATTGTTTCTGCGTTTGAAGCGTGGGGAAGTAAGGTTGCAGGCACGATGTCTGAGTCTGAGTTTGAACAAATTGTAGAAAAAGCATGCCCTGGGGCCGGTGCTTGTGGCGGAATGTATACAGCCAATACCATGGCATCAGCCATTGAAGCACTTGGTATGACACTTCCTTTTAATTCCTCAAACCCAGCAACAGGCAAAGAAAAACAATCAGACGCAATTAACGCAGGGGAAGCCATGCGCATATTGTTAGAAAAAGATATAAAACCATCAGATGTTATCACCAAGAAATCACTTGAAAACGCAATTCGACTTGTGACAATTCTTGGGGGTTCAACCAACGCAGTTCTACACTTTTTAGCGATTGCTAGAGCAGCTCAAATAAAATTCACTCTTGAAGATTTTCAAAGAATAAGCGACAATACACCGTTTTTAGCCGACTTAAAACCAAGCGGAAAATACTTAATGGAAGATTTGCACCATGTTGGTGGAATTCCTGCGGTTATGAAATACTTATTAAACAAAGGGTTACTTCATGGAGATTGTTTAACCGTCACAGGGAAAACAATTGCAGAAAACCTGGCGGAGGTTGCAGACCTTAAAGAAGGTCAAGACGTTATCAGACCTCTTGAAGCACCCATAAAATCTTCTGGGCATTTAAGAATGCTCTATGGTAATTTAGCGACGGAGGGAAGTGTTGCTAAAATCACAGGAAAAGAAGGTTTAAAGTACAGAGGAACCGCTAAAGTTTTTGAAGGTGAATACGATGCTAATGATGGGATTCGCGACGGTAAAGTCAGTAAAGGCGATGTTGTGGTGATTCGTTACGAAGGCCCAAAAGGAGGTCCAGG
Organism: uncultured Flavobacteriaceae bacterium; assembly: GCA_905479095.1. Lineage (GTDB taxonomy): Bacteria > Bacteroidota > Bacteroidia > Flavobacteriales > Flavobacteriaceae > Hel1-33-131. The sequence continues at coordinate 26,372 of CAJQLD010000063.1, read as the reverse complement.
AATGCCAGAAATGTTAAAACCTACCGCAGCTATTATGGGCGCAGGATTAGGGAAAGATGTGGCGTTAATTACCGACGGACGTTTTTCAGGAGGGACACACGGATTTGTGGTTGGTCATATTACTCCAGAAGCACAAGAAGGGGGGGCGATTGCCCTGGTAAAAGATGGCGATATCATTACGATTGACGCCGAAACCAACTCCATTATACTCGAAGTGTCTGACGAAGAACTTCAAGCTCGAAAATCGAAATGGGTAGCACCAGCCTTGAAAGTAACAAGAGGTGTGCTTTATAAATATGCAAGAACCGTTTCATCAGCATCTGAAGGATGTGTTACTGATGAATTTTAATTTATTATTATGGAAACATTAACCGCCAAACAAAAGCAATACTTAGAGCAGCCCAAAGAACGTATTTCAGGGAGCGAAGCCATTGTAAGATGTTTATTAGCCGAAGGTGTAGAAGTTTTATACGGCTACCCTGGAGGTGCAATTATGCCCGTTTATGACGAGCTCTATAAATATGAAGGGGAAATTAACCATGTGCTTACAAGACACGAACAATGTGCTGCACATGCCGCCCAAGGGTATGCGCGAATCTCAGGAAAAGTAGGAGTTGCGATGGCCACTTCTGGACCAGGTGCAACGAACCTAATTACTGGAATTGCCGATGCACAAATAGATTCAACCCCAATGGTTTGTATAACGGGTCAAGTTCCGTCTCATTTGTTAGGGAGTGATGCATTTCAAGAAACCGATATTGTTGGAATTTCAACCCCAGTGACAAAGTGGAATCACCAAGTTACTAAGGCATCCCAAATTCCAGAAATAATCGCTCGCGCATTTTATATTGCCAAAAGTGGACGTCCGGGACCTGTTTTAATTGACATTACCAAGGATGCCCAGTTTGAAGAATTTGATTTTGAATATAAAAAATGTACCGGGGTTCGTAGTTATGTACCGGTTCCAAAAACAGATGAGGCTGCGATTTCTGCTGCAGCTGAAATCATAAACAATGCCAAAAAACCAATGATTGTTTGGGGACAAGGCGTAATTCTTGGAAAAGCAGAAGAGGAGCTTAAAGCAGTGATTGAAAAGACAGGAATTCCCGCAGCATGGACCATTTTAGGGGCTTCGGCAATTCCGACATCTCATCCTTTAAATATAGGAATGGTTGGAATGCATGGAAACTATGCACCCAATGTACTTACCAATGAATGCGATGTGTTGATTGCTATTGGCATGCGATTTGACGATAGAGTTACTGGCAAATTAGACGAATATGCCACACAAGCCAAAATTGTTCATTTTGAAATCGATCCCTCTGAAATTGATAAAAACATTAAAACAGACGTCGCTGTTTTAGGAGACGCGAGGGATAGTTTATCTAAATTATTACCACTTCTTAACTCGAATTCACATCCAGAATGGTTGCAAAAGTTTAAAGACTTATACGACATCGAATATGAAAAAGTCATAAAAAACGACCTTCACCCAACCACAGAAGGCCTTACAATGGGCGAAGTGCTTAAAGAAATAAACATTCAAACGAAAGGCGAAGCAGCCATTGTTTCAGATGTTGGTCAACATCAAATGATCGCGTGTCGATATGCAGATTTTAATGTTAGTAAGAGTAATATTACTTCTGGGGGATTAGGCACTATGGGCTTTGCGTTACCCGCTGCTATCGGCGCTAAAATGGCGGCTCCAGACCGCGAAGTGGTTGCTATTATTGGCGATGGAGGATATCAAATGACCATTCAAGAGCTTGGTACCATTTTTCAGAACAAAGTTCCGGTAAAAATAGTCGTTTTGAACAATGAATTTTTAGGAATGGTTCGACAGTGGCAACAATTATTTTTTGACAAACGTTACGCCTCTACAGAAATGGTAAACCCTAATTTTGTAGCCATTGCAAAAGGCTATTATATAGAAGCTCAAAAAGTCACGAAACGCGAAGATTTAGCATCTGCCGTTAAGGAAATGATTGATAGCGATGAACCCTATTTCTTAGAAGTTTGCGTAGAAAAAGAAAACAATGTATTTCCAATGGTTCCTTCGGGAGCATCGGTGTCAGACATAAGATTAGAATAAGAATGGAAACAGAAAAACAACTATATACAATATCGATATATACCGAAAACAATATCGGATTGCTCAATAGAATTTCAGCAATTTTTCAAAGACGACAAATCAACATTGAAAGTCTTAACATCTCTGTTTCTGAAATTGAAGGCGTGTCGCGTTTCACGATATTGATCAACATGACGGAAGAACGTGTTAAAAAAATTATCGGTCAAATCGAAAAGCAAGTTGAGGTTATAAAAGCCTATTATCACATGGATGAAGACACCATCTGTCAAGAGTCTTGTTTGTTTAAAATCAAATCAGATTTATTGTTCGAAGAACGTCAAATTCAAAACATCATTAAAGAAAGTAATGCGCGAATTGTCACTGTAAATAAAGTATTTTTTGTACTCGAAAAATCAGGGCGTCGAAGCGAAATAGACCTTCTTCACAGAGAATTAAGTGTTTTTGGGATCATGCAATTTGTACGTTCCGCACGGATCGCAGTCACCAAAGACGAATTAAAAATAACAGAAATGCTAAACGCATTCAAAAACTAACAAATAACTAAAATGGCAAATTATTTTAACACATTAACATTAAGAGAAAAATTAGAACAATTAGGGAAATGTCGTTTTATGGACGCTTCAGAATTTGAAGACGGAGTCACAGCATTAAAAGGCAAGAAAATTGTTATTGTAGGCTGTGGAGCCCAAGGTTTAAACCAAGGTTTAAACATGAGAGATTCTGGTTTAGACATTTCTTATACACTAAGACAAGCTGCTATAGATCAAAAAAGAGACTCGTATGTAAATGCAACGTCAAACAATTTTAAAGTTGGAACCTATGAAGACTTATTGCCAACTGCAGATGTCGTTATTAACTTAACACCAGATAAGCAACATACACACGTGGTAAAAACAATTATGCCTTTATTAAAAAAAGGAGCCACATTATCGTATTCTCATGGTTTTAATATTGTTGAAGAAGGGATGCAAATTCGTGAAGATTTAACGGTAATCATGGTAGCGCCAAAATGTCCTGGTTCTGAAGTTAGAGAAGAATATAAAAGAGGGTTTGGAGTACCAACATTAACTGCTGTACATCCAGAAAATGATCCAGAAGGCAAAGGATGGGCGCAAGCCAAAGCCTATGCAGTTGCCACAGGTGGTCATAGAGCTGGCGTATTAGAATCGTCATTTGTTGCCGAAGTTAAAAGTGATTTAATGGGAGAGCAAACTATTTTATGTGGTTTGTTACAAACAGGAGCAATTTTATCTTTTGATAAAATGGTAGCAGAAGGAATTGACGCGGGTTATGCCGCTAAATTAATTCAGTATGGTTGGGAAACTGTAACCGAAGCGTTAAAGCATGGTGGCATCACGAATATGATGGACAGATTGTCGAACCCTGCTAAAGTAGAAGCGTTTAGACTTTCTGAAGAATTAAAAGATATTATGCGTCCATTGTTCCAAAAACATATGGATGATATTATGACTGGTCATTTTTCTAAAACAATGATGGAAGACTGGGCAAATGATGATAAAAACTTGTTAACTTGGAGAGCGGCTACAGGAGAAACTGCTTTTGAAAAGCAAACAATTACAGATCAAGAAATTCCAGAACAAGAATACTTTGACCACGGAACGTTATTAGTTGCGTTTGTTAGATCTGGTGTTGAATTAGCTTTTGAAGCAATGACAGATTCTGGTATTATTGACGCTTCTGCATACTACGAATCTTTACACGAAACACCATTAATTGCAAATACAATTGCAAGAATGAAATTAGCTGAAATGAATCGTGTAATTTCTGATACGGCAGAATATGGTTGTTATTTATTTGACCATGCTTGTAAACCGTTGTTAACAGACTTTATGAAGACTGTAAAAACTGATATTATTGGTAAAGCGTATAGCTCAGAGAACGGCGTTGATAATCTAGAATTAATTAGAATTAATGCGATTATAAGAAATCACCCAGTAGAAATAGTAGGAGCAAAATTAAGAGCTTCTATGACCGCAATGAAAGTTATAAAAACCGACGCCTAAAGCGAATGTCAGAAACGACCACTTATTTTCCAACGATTGAAGCTGTAGAAGCAGCTGCAAAAAACCTTGAAGGCGTCGCAAACATTACGCCTTTGGTTCCTAACTTGCAGTATTCCTCAAATTTTGAGTGTAATATAAGCTTTAAGCGGGAAGATTTACAGGTGGTTCGATCCTATAAAATACGTGGTGCGTATAATAAAATGTCCTCTTTAACGTCTGAGGAAGCAGCAAATGGCGTGGTTTGTGCCAGTGCAGGAAATCACTCTCAAGGGGTTGCCTTGTCTTGTAAATTATTAAAAATACAAGGCACTATTTTTATGCCAACGACCACTCCTAAACAAAAAATTGAACGTGCCAAGATGTTTGGTGAGCATTACATCAAAATCATCCTTGTAGGGGACAGTTTTGACGATGCCTACAGTGCAGCTGTAAAAGATTGTACGGAACGCCAAAAAACGTTTATACACCCCTTTAATGACAAAAAAGTAATTGAAGGGCAGGCAACATTAGGATTGGAGCTGGTCCATCAAACCCCAGCTCCAATTGATTATATTTTTGTGGCGGTAGGTGGCGGTGGATTAGCCTCAGGAATGTCTACCGTTTTTAAACATCTATCCCCAACGACCAAAATTATTGGTATTGAACCCGAAGGAGCGCCATCAATGAAGGCCGCTTTCCAAAATGACGGGGTTATTCAACTGGATAAAATTGACAATTTTGTCGATGGTGCAGCGGTGAAGCGAGTTGGAGACCTAAACTTCGCAATTTGCCAGAAAAACCTACATGATATGATTACGATTCATGAAGGGAGTGCGTGTCAAGCCATTTTAGATTTGTATAATAAGGAGGCTATTATCGCAGAACCTGCTGGCGCATTGAGTGTGGCAGCTTTAGAGACGTATAAGGAAGAGATAAAAGGTAAAAACGTCGTGTGTATTATCAGCGGAGGCAACAACGATATCACAAGAACCGCAGAGATCAAAGAACGCGCTTTACTCTATTCGAACTTAAAACATTATTTCATTATTACCTTTCCACAACGTGCGGGAGCTTTGCGTGAGTTTGTGGTCGATATATTAGGCCCGAATGATGACATCACACACTTTGAATATACCAAAAAGGTAAACCGAGAAAATGATGTAGCAGTGGTTGGAATTGAGATTAAATCTCCAAGTGATTTTGAACCCTTAATCGCACGAATGAAACGCCATAATTTTTATGGAAATTATCTAAACGAAAAACCAGATTTGTTTCAGTTTTTAGTTTAGATAATCATCACATTAATTACGTATTATATCTTGGAGTAGTCTTTTACTTCACTAACCCTTAAGGTATTAACCATTCCTTTATCTTTCATTGGCATTGCTGCTAAGCTGATAACCAAGTCATCTGCTTCCACATAGCCTTTATCATAAGCAATCCGATTGACATCATTAATCGTTTCGTCGGTAGATGCAAACTTGTCATAATGAAACGCACGAACGCCCCACAGTAAATTCAATTGAGAGATAATTCGTTTGTTAGATGAAAACACAAGAATATGAGCATCAGGACGCCAAGCCGAAATTTGAAAGGCGGTGTAACCACTATTTGTGAGTGTTGAAATTGCACGAGCATTAATTTCGTTTGCCATATTTGCTGCATGATAGCAAATAGATTTTGTGATATAACGCTTTGTTCGAACGTGTGGTGGTTTTTGTGGAACATGAATTAACTCTGAATTTTCGACTGCTTTAATAATATCCGACATTTTTTCAATTACTTGAACAGGATATTGACCAACAGATGTTTCACCAGATAGCATGACAGCATCGGCACCGTCCATCACAGAGTTAGCAACGTCATTAACCTCTGCACGCGATGGTGTGAGGCTATCAATCATTGACTCCATCATTTGAGTCGCAATAATCACAGGAATTCGAGCATTCTTTGCCTTAAGGACTAATTCTTTCTGAATTAAAGGCACTTGATGTGCAGGGATTTCAACCCCCAAATCGCCTCTGGCAACCATTAATCCATCGCAATACGCTACAATTTTGTCAATATTTTCGATCGCTTCTGGTTTTTCAATCTTAGCGATAATTGGAATTTTATAAGAACTATGTTCTGATATTAAATTTTGTAATTCCATTAAATCTTCTGGATGTCTTACAAATGAAAGGGCCATCCAATCCACTTCTTGTTGGATCGCAAACACAGCATCTTCCTTATCCTTTTCAGTGAGCGCTGGTTGCGAAATATTGGTATTTGGAAGGTTGACACCCTTTTTAGATTTTAGAGGCCCCCCTTGAATCACTTTGGCTTTCACTTCGTCTTTTTGGTTGCTTGAGATTACTTCAAAAAGAAGCTTTCCATCATCCAATAAAATACGTTCACCTGGATTTGTATCTAAAGGGAACCGATCGTACGTCATGTAAACGCGCTCTTTTGTACCTTCAAAACGTTCGCCAGTGGCAAAAATTATTTCGTCCCCAGGATTAACAACTACGTCATCCTTCATCACACCGACCCGTAATTTAGGGCCTTGTAAATCAGCTAGAATTGAGGCGTTATAACCATGCTCTTCGTTGATTTCTCGAATGTGTTTGATTCGTAATTTTACATCTTCATAGTCTGCATGTGAAAAGTTAATTCTAAATACATTGACACCGGCTGCAACCATTTTAAGGAGCATTTCCTTTGAGTTTATTGCGGGACCTAGTGTAGCGACAATTTTTGTTTTCTTTCTTGTGTGTGACATTAATTAAATATTAAATGTTCTTTTGATTTAAGTTTTGTAATATCTAAGCTGTAAGCTGTCGATATTTTTGATATTTTTTGAATCGTATTTAGGATTCCTTTTTCATTAATAATTCCACCGCCATTATTTATTTTTAAAAAATAATCAACGGATTGATGTTCGGGCAAAAAGCAATGAATACTCCAGGTTTTATCGTTGCTCCCGGCAAATAAACCTTGAGAAATTGTCTCATTTTCTTCAACGAGGCAATGATTTTTAACAAGGTGCCAATCGGTTTGTAAATGAGGATTATTCCACTCAAAAACAGAAAAGGAGGCTTTAGACATTATAAAGTCCAAATCTTCTTCAGTCCGTGCCAGTTTAGTTGCTAAAGTTTGATTTAAAAAATAAGCCAATCGATAATCTTCTACGTCGCAATGGATGGCTAGAAGCGCGTAACTTGCGTCTTCAAAATCATCAACAAGAAGTTTATGTACGGCCATATTGTTTAACATTCATTCTGTAAATATAAGATATTAAGACAATATTTGACTTCGTATTAAGGCTTCTTAAAGCTAAATTATTACGAAAACGTTGTAGTCTTGAAGGTGCTATTTTATTAAGATCGTTTATTTATTTTGTCTTGTAGTACAAAATAAGCGCGCTTGGAAACTTTTTCTTCTGCTTTCTTTTTAGAGGTTGCCCTCGCTTTTGCAATTGTTTTCCCATTAATAATGAGCTTGACAGAAAAATGCTGTAACACATCTTTTCCCGTGTCTTTTTGAATTTCAAAATCAAAGTGCTTTTTTTCTTTTTGACACCATTCAATGATAAGCCCTTTGTAACTTATGATTTTACCCTCCAAAGTATCAATATCTACATGCGGATTAATGACGGTCTTGTAAATAAATTTTTCACAAACAACGTAACCTTTATCTAAATAAACAGCACCAATTAAGGCTTCGAATAGATTGCCGTGAATATTATCACCAAACTTCCCCACCGAAATTCTTGAGTGCATTAAATGAGAAAGACCCAGTTCTTTTCCGATTTCATTTAGGTGATCTCGACTGACGACCTTAGAACGCATTTTAGTCAAATAACCCTCGTCGCCTTTTGGTGCTTTATCAAACAAATAGTGTGCAATTACAGCACTCAATATCGCATCCCCTACAAATTCTAAGCGTTCATAGCTTATGGGGTTTCCAAGTAAGTCTTTTTGGTTTGTTGAGCTATGTGTAAGCGCTTTTTCGTAGTACAGGGTTTTTGAGGGAGTGAATCCCACAATTTTTTTCACAGATGCTACAAGCTCTCGGCTCTTAGGAGAGCGTTGCTTAAAGATATTTCGAATAGAATTCAAATAATTTTAATCTAGTTTTTTGAAAACAACACATGCATTATGACCGCCAAAACCAAACGTGTTGCTCATCACAACATTAACGTCTCGCTTTTGAGCTTTATTTAAGGTAAGATTTAATTCAGGATCAATGTTTTCGTCTGGCGTTGTATGGTTGATCGTTGGAGGAATAATACCATGCTCTATGGATAAAATAGCCGCAATGGCTTCAATCGCTCCAGCGGCACCAAGTAAGTGACCAGTCATGGATTTTGTAGAATTAATATTTATGTTTTTGGCATGAGCACCAAAAACTTCTTTAATGGCCTTCAGTTCAGCAACATCTCCAAGTGGAGTCGAAGTTCCATGGGTATTAATGGCGTCTACGTCTTCAGGCTTTAACCCTGCGTTCTCAAGACAATTTTTCATAACAGCAATAACACCAATCCCATCAGGGTGCGGTGCGGTCATATGGTAAGCATCTGAAGAAAGCCCGCCACCAACAAGTTCTGCATAGATTTTTGCGCCTCTAGCTTTAGCGTGTTCGTATTCTTCCAAGATAAGTGCACCAGCGCCTTCTCCTAAAACAAAACCATCTCGGGTTCCGTCAAAAGGTCTTGAAGCAGTTTCTGGGCTTTCATTTCTTGTAGAGAGTGCATGCATGGCATTAAATCCACCCATACCTGATTGATTGATCGTTGCCTCGCTACCACCACTAACAATAACATCACAATGCCCAAGACGAATTAAATTTAAAGCGTCAAAAATAGCATTGGCCGAAGAGGCACATGCCGATACGGTTGTGTAGTTTGGCCCCATAAATCCATGTTTGATAGAGATATTACCAGGGGCGATATCTGCAATCATTTTAGGGATAAAAAAGGGATTGAATCTTGGGGTTCCATTACCATTGGCAAAGTTCATCACTTCGTTTTGGAAGGTTTCAATTCCACCAATTCCAGCACCCCAAATGACGCCGACTCTAAGTTTGTTTGTAGCGTCTAAATCTAGTTTGGCATCTATGATGGCTTCGTCAGAAGCCACCATAGCATATTGCGCAAACCGATCCATTTTACGAGCTTCTTTACGATCAAAGAAGTCCGATACATCGAAATTTTTTAGTTCACAAGCAAATTTTGTTTTGAAATGTTCTGTATCAAAATACGTCACAGGCGCACAACCACTTTTTCCACTTATCAGGGCGTCCCAATAAGCGTCTTTTGTATTGCCAATTGGAGTCAATGCTCCAAGACCTGTTACTACAACTCGCTTTAGTTCCATAAAAAATTAAAAGGTGTTATTTTGCAGCTTCAATATATGAAACAGCTTGACCTACAGTCGCAATGTTTTCTGCTTGGTCGTCTGGGATTTGAATGTCGAATTCTTTTTCAAATTCCATTATGAGCTCTACAGTATCTAACGAATCTGCGCCAAGGTCGTTTGTGAAGCTAGCTTCTGTTACTACTTCGTTTTCATCAACGCCCAATTTATCCACGATAATCGCTTTTACTCTTGATGCAATGTCTGACATAATATTTAATTTTAAGTTTTAATTAGATTGCAAAAATAAAAAACTTTACATTAAAACGCATCATTACTTCAAAAATGTGCACTTATTTATGTCATATTGAGTTAACTATTGCGTTTTTGCTTCTTATTGTGAATTCTTTTTCTTTTTTTTGTTAAAGAATTTCAACCTTAAAATTTTTTAATGAAACACATTGCGATTTTTGCTTCTGGATCTGGAACTAATGCAGAAAACATCATTAAGTATTTTAAAAACACCAAAACTGTATCGGTTGTTTTGGTGCTTACAAACAATCCAAAAGCGCGAGTTTTAGAGCGTGCCGCTGCATTGGAAGTTCAAACGGTTATTTTTAATAAATCGCAACTTAATGACCCTAAATGGGGGCTTGAAAACTTACCAAACCTTGATTTAATCGTCCTAGCGGGCTTTTTATGGAAATTTCCAGAGCACTTATTGGAAATGTATAAAAACAAAGTCGTGAATGTCCATCCAGCGCTATTGCCAAAATATGGAGGAAAAGGGATGTATGGCATGCATGTGCACGAGGCGGTCGTTAAAAACAACGAATCAGAAACCGGAATCACGATTCATTATGTTAATGAACACTATGACGAAGGGGCTATTATTTTTCAGGCGAACTGCGCCGTTCACAAAACAGATTCTGCGATTGAAGTAGCTTCTAAAATTCACCAATTAGAAATGGAGCATTTTCCTGAAGTCATTCAAACCATTCTTTTGTCTGATGTCTAAATCCAAAAAGAAATATTACACGGTTTGGAAAGGGCATCGTACAGGTGTTTTTGAAACGTGGAACGAATGTAAATTACAAATCACAAGTTTTGAAGGTGCACAATACAAGTCATTTCCAACCGCTGAATCTGCAAAAACAGCACTCCAAGGAAATTATAGAGACTATATAGGGAAGTCTAAAAAACTCACTACTGGCCTCTCCGAGGCACGCTTGAAATTGATAGGCCAGCCCAACTATAATTCGATAGCTGTCGATGCAGCATCGAGTGGAAACCCAGGAATAATGGAGTATCGAGGTGTGGACACTCAGTCTAAAAAACAGCTATTTCATAAAGGTCCATTTGACCAGGGAACCAATAATATTGGGGAGTTTTTGGCACTGGTACATGGATTGGCGCTTTTAAAACAAAAAGACAGTCAACGAATTCTGTATACAGACTCAAGAACGGCAATGAGCTGGGTCAAAAAAAAACAGTGTAACACCAAATTGCAGAGATCCCCTAAGAACGCCCAATTGTTTGATCTTGTAGATCGCGCGGTGAAGTGGCTTAAAAACAATGCGTATGAAACGACTATTGTAAAATGGGAAACCAAAGCATGGGGTGAAATTCCGGCAGATTTTGGACGCAAATAAGTTATGTCATTCCTCTGAGGAATATCTTTTTATAAAGACTAAAAAATGCGTAACTTTGCGCCATAATTTTTATAGTATTTTATGAGTAAACTAGTAATTGTAGGCACCGTAGCATTTGATGCCGTTGAAACCCCTTTTGGAAAAACCGATAAAATTCTTGGTGGATCTGCTTCATACATAGGGCTTTCTGCCTCGCAATTTGAGGTTGATAGTGCCATTGTTTCTGTTGTTGGAGGCGATTTTCCTCAAGCTTATTTAGATCTTTTTTCAGATAGAGATATTGACATCTCTAGTATTGAAATGATTAAAGAGGGCAAAACATTTTTTTGGAGTGGACGCTATCACAATGATATGAACTCTAGAGATACATTAGCAACAGAGCTCAACGTCTTAGAAAACTTTCAACCGATCGTGCCAAAGACATACCAAGATGCGAGCATTTTGGTCTTAGGAAATTTACATCCATTTGTCCAATCGAGTGTTTTAGATCAAATGACAAACACTTCGACATTAGTTATTTTGGATACCATGAATTTTTGGATGGATAACGCACTCGAACCGTTGATTGAAGTGATCAAACGCGTCGATGTTATTACCATCAATGACGAAGAAGCGCGTCAACTTACAGGAGAACACTCTTTAGTAAAGGCTGCTCAAAAAATTCACGCCATGGGACCTGAATATGTAGTAATCAAAAAAGGAGAACACGGTGCATTATTATTTAACCATGCCAATGTGTTTTGTGCACCGGCATTGCCGTTAGAGTCTGTTTTTGACCCTACAGGCGCAGGAGATACTTTTGCAGGAGGGTTTGCAGGGTTTTTAGCACAATCAGAAAACATATCATTTGAAAACATGAAAAAAGCGGTTATCTACGGATCCACGCTTGCCTCATTTTGTGTCGAAAAATTTGGAACGGAGCGCCTCGAATCACTAAGGCCTGAAGAAATACGCGCCCGCCTTAAAGCGTTTAAAGAATTAACGCAATTTGAAATTGAATTAACAAACTAATAAAACGCGCCATATTTGGCGCGTTTCTTTTTTAATAATATTTAAATATCTAATAAAAACACTCCAATGAGCGATGCTATAAAACATGAATGTGGAATTGCACACATCAGACTTTTAAAACCATTAGATTTTTACAAAAAGAAGTACGGTACGGCTTTTTATGGCATTAATAAGATGTACCTTATTATGGAAAAGCAGCACAACCGTGGTCAAGATGGCGCAGGGTTTGCTAGTATAAAATTAGACATGCAGCCCGGAGAGCGCTACATAAGCCGTGTGCGCTCAGTCGCCCAACAACCCATTCAAGATATTTTTTCGCAAATCAATTTGCGTATCAATGATGTGTTAGAAGCCCACCCTGAAGTAGCTGATGATACGGAGGCACAAAAAAAGATAGTGCCTTATTTAGGGGAAGTTCTATTAGGACATGTCCGATATGGGACGTTTGGAAAAAACAGCGTCGAAAGTGTTCATCCTTTTTTGAGACAAAATAATTGGATGCACCGAAATGTGATTTTAGCAGGAAACTTTAATATGACTAATGTTAAAAGTCTATTTAAAAATCTTGTTGAAATTGGACAGCACCCTAAAGAGTACACGGATACAATTACCATCATGGAGAAAATAGGACATTTTCTAGATGATGCGGTTTCAAAATTATACAAAAAGCTTAAAAAAGAAGGGTATAACAAAATGGAGTGTTCGCCATTGATTGCAGAACGACTCAATCTTAAGAAAATATTAACCAAAGCGGCCAAAAATTGGGACGGTGGATATGCAATGGCTGGACTCCTAGGTCATGGCGATTCTTTTGTTTTAAGAGACCCTTCTGGGATCCGTCCTGCGTATTATTATATGGACGATGAAGTGGTTGTAGTGGCTTCAGAGCGCCCTGTGATTCAAACTGTTTTTAATGTCGATTTTGATCAAGTTCACGAATTGCCCCCAGGAACCGCCATTATCACTAAAAAATCAGGCGAAACGTCTATTGATCAAATTCTTGAACCTTTAGAGCGGCAGGCGTGTTCATTTGAACGAATTTATTTTTCTAGAGGGAGTGATGCTGAAATCTATCAAGAACGAAAATTATTAGGAAAATTGATTGTTCCTGAAGTATTGAAGCAGGTTGATTACGATATAAAAAACTCCGTATTTTCCTACATTCCTAATACCGCTGAAACCTCATTCTTTGGAATGATTGAAGAAGTTGAGGAATATTTAAACAAAAAGAAAACAGAAAAAATATTAAACGGGACACGATCCTTGTCTGCTGAAAAAGTCACTCAGATTCTTTCAGAACGCACTCGCATCGAAAAAATAGCTATCAAAGACGTTAAACTTCGAACATTTATTACCGAAGATAGCAGTCGTGATGATTTGGTTGCACACGTGTATGATGTGACTTATGGCGTTATTAAGCCAGAGGATAACCTTGTGATTATTGATGACAGCATCGTACGAGGGACGACTTTAAAGAAAAGTATCCTAAAAATGATGGATCGTTTGTCACCCAAGCGAATCGTTGTGGTGTCTTCCGCTCCGCAAATTCGGTATCCAGATTGTTATGGAATTGACATGGCAAACCTTGAAGGGTTGGTGGCGTTTAGAGCAGCATTATCATTATTAAAAGATCAAAACAAATACCACTTAGTTGAAGAAATCTACACCCGATGTAAAGCTCAAGAAAATTTAGTTGATACCGAGGTTCAAAATTTCGTGAAAGAAATTTATGCACCCTTTACCCCCGAACAACTGTCTGATAAAATAGCAGAACTTTTAAGTGAAGACGGGATTAAAGCGGAGGTCAAAATTATTTTCCAACCCATAGAAAACCTACACATTGCTTGTCCAAAAAACTTAGGGGACTGGTATTTCACAGGAAATTATCCAACACCAGGTGGAAATCGGGTTGTCAATCGAGCATTTATTAACTTTTTTGAAGGGAATAACGAAAGAGCTTATTGATAGAAAATACACTTTATCTAATAAAACAGCAGTTCGTCTAAAATAAACTTCTACTATACATTAAACTGCTATCTTTGACTCACCATAACATAAGTAGGTTAAGTTCATGGTAGATTTGGGGCAAAAAAGGTGAACGCAAGTTCACCTTTTTTATTTTCTATAGTTTCCTAAAGCTTATTTTGCAGCTTGAAAACGAGCATTAACTTCTTTCCAGTTAATTACATTAAAAAATGCATTAATATAATCTGGACGACGATTTTGGTAATTCAAGTAATAAGCATGTTCCCAAACATCTAATCCTAAGATTGGAGTGCCGTCACAAGATACGCCTGGCATTAATGGATTGTCTTGATTTGGTGTAGAACAAACTTCTACTTTTCCACCTTTATGAACACATAACCATGCCCATCCAGATCCAAACTGAGTTGCAGCCGCTTTACTAAAAGCAGTTTTAAAATCTTCAAAAGATCCATAAGCCGCAACAATAGCGTCTTTCAGCTCTCCAGAAAGTGCTTCCTTCCCTTCAGGATTCATGACATTCCAAAACAATGAGTGGTTATAAAACCCACCTCCGTTATTTCGAACTGCCTTATTAGACATGTCTAAGTTTCCAAGAATTGCCTCTATGGATTTATTTTCTAAATCAGTGCCTGCAATGGCAGCGTTTAGATTGTTGGTGTAACCGTTATGATGTTTAGAATGGTGGATTTCCATTGTTCGAGCATCAATATGAGGCTCTAGTGCATCATAAGCGTAATTTAATTTTGGTAATTCAAAAGCCATAAGAATTTATTTTAAGTGTTTAAATGTTTCGTTCAAATTTACAATAATCAAATAAAAATTACGAGCTTATATAATTAAGATTGTTTATTTTGGTATAAATTTTATTTAGTGAGCGCATCAACATTCAATATCTATAATGCTTCGGCAGGGAGTGGTAAAACATTTACTTTGGTAAAAGACTATTTAAAAATAGTTTTAACCTCTAAAGAATTTTTGCCACACCGCCACGTTTTAGCAATTACCTTTACAAACAAAGCTGTCGATGAAATGAAAACGCGGATTGTAGGAGCACTGATGACGTTTGCTTCGCCAACAATTTTGAGTCAGCCAGACGCGTTATTTGAACAAGTTGTGGACGAGTTGGAGAGTTCTCCGACGATCATTCATGCCAAATCCAAACAACTCTTAAGTAAAATTCTGCATAATTATGCAGCCTTTGACATCTCAACTATTGATAAGTTTACTCAAAAATTGATTCGGACTTTTGCTTTTGATTTAAAACTTCCCATGAATTTTGAAGTAGAACTCGATACCGATCATTTACTCCAAAAAGCCGTCAATAGGTTGCTTTCAAAAGCAGGAAAAAACAAGGCGCTCACAAAAGTATTGGTTGCGTTTGCAATTGAAAAAGCAGATGACGATAAGAGTTGGAACATTGCTTTGGACCTAGTCAAAACAGCAAAGCTTTTAATCAGTGAAACCGATGCGCCATTTTTAAAGGCGCTTTCGCAACGGTCGTTGCAGGATTTCCAAGACCTAAAAACAAAGCTAACAAACGATATTAACGCGATTGAGACAGAAATCGCAGAACAATCGATCCAAGTTTTAGAATCAATTTCAGCGAGCGGCGTTGAATTTTCAGATTTTACAAGAGGGTCCTTACCAAAACATTTTACGGCCTTAGCTTCCAAAAAATTTGATATCAAGCTTGATGCAGTATGGCAAATATCCATCGAAACAACTTCGTTATATACAAAAAAAGCGCCGCCACACGTTGCTGAAGCAATTGATGCACTTCGCCCTCAGCTTGTCGATGCATTTCATAAAACGAAGCAAGGCGTGTATCGTTACCGCTATTTAAAAAATATTCGAAAAAACACCACACCGCTTTCTGTCCTAAATTTGATCTATCAAGAATTAAAAATAATTAAAGACGAAGAGAACCTTTTGATGATCTCCGAATTTAACACCATCATAAGTCAACAGATAAAAGATCAACCAGCTCCTTTTATTTATGAGCGAATAGGCGAAAAGTTTAATCATTTTTTTATTGATGAATTTCAAGATACTTCCGAGTTGCAATGGGAAAATTTGGTGCCATTGTTAACCAATACACTAGCGGAAGAAAACGGCAGTGCTATGTTGGTTGGGGATGCTAAACAAGCAATTTATCGCTGGAGAGGTGGAAAGGCGGAGCAGTTTATTAATTTACATAATAACGCGACAGCATTTCCTTTTGACGCTACGCTTTCTCATCTTCCAACAAATTACAGAAGTTGCAAGACAGTCGTGGACTTCAATAATAATTTTTTTGAACACCTATCGAACGTTACTTTTTCAAATGAGACGTATAAATCGCTATACCAATCCCCCCCTCAATTAGAGTTTAATGCTAAAACTGGCTATGTCAATATTTCTTTTTTAGAATTTGAAAAAGGGTCTGACAAACAACTTTTATATGCGGAAAAAGTTTTAAAAATTATAACTACCTATTTAGATTCAAGCCCAGACGCTAAATGGAAAGACATCTGTGTGCTCGTCCGAAAACGTAAAGAAGGGATTGCGGTAGCAAACTTATTAAGCCAAAACGGAATCGATATTGTTTCGAGCGAGACCCTTTTAGTGGCGCAATCACCAGAAGTCAAATATATTATTAGCCTGTTAACGTATTTGCACGAGCCTTCAAACATGGAAGCAAAATTGGAAGTTCTCAATTATATTTTAGCCCATAACGAGTTGGGTGACTCCCATTTGTTTCGATCTAAATCCATTCCGTTAAACCGAACGGCATTTTTCAAATCACTAGAACCTTTAGGGCTTCAGTTTTCTCCGACGACTGCTCTCCAGCTTTCTATTTATGAATCTGTTGAGTATATAATTAGTAGTTTTCGATTGTCAAAAACATCGAATGCCTATATTCAGTTTTTCTTAGATTTTGTACTTGAATTCACTCAAAAACCAACTCCGAGTATTCAACAATTTATAGATCATTATAACCTTAAAAAAGATAGTTTAAGCGTAGTGACTCCAAAGGGCATTAATGCGGTTCAAATTATGACGGTTCATAAATCGAAGGGATTGGAATTTCCTGTGGTCATTTTTCCCTTTGCAGAGTTAGACATTTATAAAGAATTGGAGCCAAAAGAATGGATGCCGTTGGAATCGTCATACGCACCTTTTTCACATTTTTTATTAAATTACAACAAAGACTTTGAGGCCTACGGTTCGGAAGGAGAATCTATTTTTAGAGATCATCAATCAAAACTAGAACTCGATAACATTAACTTGTTATACGTCGCTCTTACAAGAGCCGTCGAGCAGTTATACATTGTAGGAAATGCGTCGGTTTCCAAAAAAGGAGAAGAAAACCTTAAAACATATTCAGGGCTTTTAATTAATTATCTAAAATCAATTGGTAATTGGGAAGGCGCAACATTTGAATATGAATTTGGGGTGTTTGAAAAAATTGATCTGCCCAAACCTGCAAAATACCCAACAGTACTTCAGCGCGAATTTATATCGACCCCTAAAGAACACCTCAATGTGTCGATGGCGACGAATGCAGGGTACTTGTGGGATACATCCCAAAAAGATGCACTTGAGAAAGGGAATTTAATTCATTTACTAATGTCAAAGATTTATACTAAATCTGATATTGAAACGACACTGCTCGATTTTTTTAATGCAGGCGTGATTTCATCGACTCAAAGCGATGAACTTTTTAGTACTTTGGAAGCAATTGTGAGTCACCCATTATTAACTCCGTATTATAGTTCTGATGTTGAGGTTTACAATGAACGCGAAATTATGACCGCATCTGGAACCATAATCATCCCAGACAGATTGGTTCTTTTTAAGGACTTAACAGCAGTCATTATCGACTATAAAACTGGCGATCATTACGATAAATACGAGACTCAATTGGAGACCTATTCTGATATTGTTCAAGAAATGGGTTATAAAGTCAGTAAAAAAATACTGGTTTATGTCAACTCAAACATAGAGATTAAGTTGTTATTAGGTTAAAAAACAGCATTTAACTTGCTTAAAAACACAATTATTGAAGTTTAATTCAAATACACTTATACATTATTAGCATTTTTTTTGATTTTAAATTTGTTTTCTATGATTAACACCATACTTTTGCAAGCAATTAAAAATACTAAATTTAACTAATATGAAAAATCTTAGCAGATTAATTCTATCCACTTTACTAATCGTTGTGATTGGCAATGTGAACGCTCAGGACAGTAACAATCCTTGGCAAATTACAATAGGCGTTAACGCCGTTGATGTTTATCCAGTTGGAGAAGATGCTCCACAGGGAGATTTCTTTGGAGAGTTCTTTAACGTCTCTGATCATTGGAATGTCCTTCCTGCATTTTCAACGCTTTCTGTACAAAGGTATCTTGATAACGATTTTTCAATCGGTATTTCTGGATCAATGAACAGAATTGAAAAATGGGGTTCTTTAGAAGGCGAGCCTAGTGTTGCAGTAGATAACCTTATGTATTATGGTGTTGATGCAAACGTAAAGTATAGTTTATCTACGCTTTTAAACACATCAAGACTTGAGCCTTTTTTAGCTATCGGTGGGGGTTATACTTGGATCGAAAAGGGTAAATATAATACGATTGCATCAGATGACTCTACGAGTGATTTAGCTGGTTCAGCGACGTTTAACGGAACAGTAGGCGTTGCATATTGGATTACTAAGAATTTTGGTCTTACGGCACAATCGACTTACAAGAATTCATTTGAAAAACAATTAACATCGCACTTTCAGCACTCGTTAGGACTTTCTGTAAAGTTCGGTGGAGTTGATACTGATGGCGATGGCGTGTATGATAAAGACGATACCTGTCCAGAAGTTGCTGGTTTAGCACAATTTGATGGATGTCCAGATTCTGATGCAGATGGTATTCAAGATTCAGAAGATGCTTGTCCAAATGAAGCAGGATTAGCAGAATTTAAAGGGTGTCCTGATACTGATGGTGATGGCGTTTCTGATAATAAAGACAATTGTCCAAATGAAGCAGGATTAAAGGCATTAGCTGGTTGTCCAGATTCAGATTCAGATGGTGTTGCCAATGCACAAGATACATGTCCAAATGAGGCAGGTCCAGTTGCAAATGGTGGATGTCCTTGGAAAGATGGTGATAGTGACGGTGTGTTAGACAAAGACGATAACTGTCCTACTGAAGCAGGAACTGTTGCAAACAACGGTTGTCCTGAGGTTGTTCTTCCTACAGAAGATGTACAGACTCAACTTACAAACTACGCAAGAACAATAAACTTTAGCTTAGGGAAATCAAATTTCAAGAAATCAGCATTTCCAACGCTACAAGCAATTACAGGAATTCTTAATGAATATCCAAAAGCAAACTTTATCGTTGAAGGTCATACAGACAGTATTTCTAGCAAAGCATTTAATCAAAGATTATCTGAATCTAGAGCGAATGCTGTTGTAAACTACTTTACATCGAATGGTGTTTCTGCGGAAAGATTAACAACTGTTGGATATGGTGAAACAACTCCAATTGAATCTAACATGACTGCTGCAGGAAGAGCTGCTAACAGACGTGTAGAAGTTAAATTAGCAAAGTAGTTATTACCACTACATAATAAAAAGCTTAAAACGCTTCGCTATTGCGAAGCGTTTTTTTATTTTTATAACATGACAAGTTTTATTTATGACGTTCTAAAAGACTTAGAAGCACACTCGAAAGATGTTTCCAAACTAAGCCTTATTCTTCCGAATAAACGGGCTGGGCTGTTTCTTAAAATGGAGTGGTCTAAATTAAATAAAACCACTAGCTTTTTACCTCAAATCATTGCAGTTGAGACCTTTATTGAAGAGTTGTCTGAACTCAGACTTCTAAGTAATACCGAACTTCTTTTTGAATTTTACGAGGTTTATTTAGAACTAACCCCTCAAAATGAACAAGATTCTTTTGATAGTTTTTCAAAGTGGGCCCCTATTGTACTCCAAGATTTTAATGAAATTGATCGCTATTTAATACCACAAGATCAGATTTTTGAGTACCTCTCAGCAATTCAAGAATTAAATCACTGGTCCTTAGAGGCGAATTCGACGCCGCTTATTAAAGGTTATTTGTTTTTTTGGAAACAAATTTATAAATATTACAAAAAGTTTACAAAGCACCTCCTTCAAAAAGGAGCAGGCTATCAGGGATTGATTTACCGAGAAGCCGTCGAAAAACTTGAGGGGTATATTCAGAATAACCCCGATACATCACATGTGTTTTTAGGGTTTAATGCTTTAAATGCTTCGGAATCCACCATTATTCAGGAATTACTAAAACAAAACAAAGCAACGATCTATTGGGATATTGATCAAACGTTTTTAGAAACGCCCCAACACGATGCGGGCTACTTTATAAGACAACATCAAAAAGCATGGAAACATTTCAAATCCCACCCTATAAAATGGGTTTCTAATTATTATACCAAACCCAAACATATATCCGTAGTCGGAACACCAAAAAACATAGGTCAGGTTAAATACGTAGGCGCGTTGTTACAACGACTATTCTCCGAAAATAAGCTTCAAAACACAGCGTTGGTTTTAGGAAATGAGGATTTGCTAATCCCAATATTGAATTCGATTCCAAGCTCGATTGAAGACATTAATATCACGATGGGGTTGCCTTTAAAACAAATTCCTTTTGCCGCTTTTATAGACCAATGGTTTCAACTCCAAAAAGAAGCATCGTCACATTATTACTACCAAGATGTCATTGCGGTCTTATCCCACCAATTTGTACGTCCCTTGTTTCAAACTCAAGATCAGGATGCTGCACAATTGATTATGACAACCATCAAAAATCAAAACTTAGTAAGTCTTACGAAAGATCAAATCATTGCAATCGCACCAGATCATGATACTGTTTTAGAACTTTTGTTCGGAACCTGGAATGACCAGCCAACCAAAGCAATCGAAAGTGTTTTGACTCTTATCTTTAAACTTAAAGATCATTATTCCACTTCTAAAAACAACCATCTTTTACCTTTAGAGTATTTATATCGTTTTTCTGAAATATTTAATCATTTACAGCGGTTAAATAAATCATATAGCTATCTCACAAGTATTAAAGTTTTACAAAACCTTTACAAGGAATTATTAAGCTCGGAAACGCTTGATTTTAAAGGCCAACCTTTAAAAGGACTGCAAATCATGGGAATGCTCGAATCGCGGGTATTAGACTTTGAGACTGTGATCATTGTTTCTGTGAATGAAGGTGTTTTACCTGCAGGGAAAACGAACAATTCATTTATTCCGTTTGATGTTAAAGTCGAAAACGGCTTGCCAACCTATAAAGAAAAGGATGCGGTTTATACCTATCATTTTTACCGTTTGCTTCAACGTGCGAAGCATGCCCATATTATATACAATACAGAACCCGATGTGTTGAGTGGCGGTGAACGCAGTCGATTTATAACCCAACTAGAATTTGAAGCACATCATGAATTAGATCACAAAATAGTGATCCCAGAGACACCACAAATCACGCCTCAACTATTGGCCGTCAAAAAATCACCTGAAATTTTATCCCAACTCAAACGTGTGGCCGAAAAAGGATTTTCACCCTCTTCTCTGAGTCAATATATTCGAAATCCCATCGACTTTTACAACCAGAAAATTTTGGGTGTCAAGGCAGAAAACCTTTTGGAAGAAACGATCGCTGCGAACACCTTTGGAAGTGTTATTCATAATACGTTAGAAGCTTTTTACACCCCTTTTGTAGGCTGTGTGTTGGATGCGGCAATGATCACTGCTTTAAAACCCAAAATCGAACCCACCGTGACTCGCTATTTTAAGGAGCTCTTTAAAGAAGGCGATATCACAACGGGCTTAAATCTTATTAGTTTTGAAATAGCGAAACGCTATGTTTC
The DNA here is from genome assembly GCA_905479095.1 of uncultured Flavobacteriaceae bacterium. Lineage (GTDB taxonomy): Bacteria > Bacteroidota > Bacteroidia > Flavobacteriales > Flavobacteriaceae > Hel1-33-131. The sequence continues at coordinate 4,393 of CAJQLD010000063.1, read as the reverse complement.
TAATTTTTTGGCGTACGAATTAGCGTGTATCAATAATGGTGATCAAATTAAAATTGACGCAATTGAATCAAAGATTGCAGTGGCAATTGATATTCCCGAACTCCAAACACCGGTTCAATTAATTGGAACGATTGACAGGGTAGACACCTGTAATGGCACCCAACGAATCATTGACTATAAGACCTCTCAAGTTTCTCAATCCGAGTTAGAACTCGTGAATTGGGAAGATTTGACCTCAGACTATAAAGCGTACAGTAAAAGTTTTCAAATCTTGACGTATGCCTATATGATAAACACCCAGGCCCCTTTTACAACAGCAGTTGAAGCGGGAATCATTTCGTTTAAAAACCTCAAATCAGGATTGCTTAAGTTTGCAAAGAAAGATAAGCCAGGGGCTTATGCTCAAAAAACGACGCTCCTATCTATTGAAACTTTAGAGAACTACGAGTTGGAGCTTAAAAAGCTAATTTTGGAGCTCTTTAACCAAGATATTGATTTTATCGAAAAAGAAGTTTAATGGTTGTAACTAAAAAAAATATCGATATTAAAGGACCGCATTGCCGTCCGATCTTATTAGATGTATTTTATAATAACGCTATTGAATACGCACCACTAATTATCTTTTGCCATGGGTATAAAGGTTTTAAAGACTGGGGCGCTTGGAGTTTGCTTGCAGAAGCATTTGCCGCATCTGGTACAGCGGTCTTAAAGTTTAATTTTTCTCACAATGGCGGGACTGTTAAGCAACCCATCGATTTTCCTGACCTCGAAGCTTTTGGTCATAATAATTATACAAAAGAACTGGACGATTTGAACGCGGTGCTTAATTGGGTAGAAACGACCTATGCAAAGCATCCGAATATTAACACCTCTAATATTATTTTAGTTGGACACAGTCGAGGTGGTGGCATTGTAACTCTTAAAGCCGCCGAAGATTCCCGAGTTAAAAAGCTAGTGAGTTTGGCGGGTGTTTCAGATTTTAAATCGAGGTTTCCAAAAGGAGCCGATCTTAAAACTTGGAAATCGGAAGGCGTCCGTTTTGTAATGAATGGCCGTACAAAACAACAAATGCCTCACTATTATCAATTCTACGAAAATTTTATGGCAAATGAATCCAGACTTACGATTCAAACGGCCGTTAAAAAATTACAGCTGCCATTCCTTATTATTCATGGCGATCATGACACAAGTGTTCATTTAGAGGAGGCTCTGATGCTACATACGTGGTGTCCTAACGCATATTTGGCCGTATTGGAAGGCGCAAATCATGTGTTTGGAAGTCAGCATCCTTGGCTATTTGATGAATTACCACCGTATTTACAGCAAATTCACTCCAAAATCACCCATTTTATTAACAATTAGGATTAGTTTTTAAAAAAAACAGCATTTATCTGATATTTTTTTTGGAAAGAACAAACTAATTTTTGTAATTTAGACTAAAATAAATATATATTATGGGATATTCATTCAAAAATAGCAAAGGAAAGACGTATTTTTTACACACTAAAGATGTAATTCTTAAAGGTGGTAGAGAACAAACTATTTATTATTTCGCAAAAGATGAGCGTGATAATACATGTGATCTTCCTGATGGAAAAATGATTGTAGAAAACGAAAAAACTGGATTACCTTTTGTAAAGAAGGCCGTTTAAAGTTTTCCAATCTAAACAATCTAAAGCCCGCTCACAGAGTGGGCTTTTTTTGTTTCATATCCATAATAAATAGCTTAAATTGCAAACAAATTAACCAATCATGCGAAAACAACTTATTATTTTTGCCTTTCTAATCATAGGCGCAACTGCAGTAGCACAGACTACAAAATCATATTACAACAGTGGAAACACTTCAACGACCAAGAAATTCGTGGGTTCATCATGGCTCCCTGGAACCATTGTATTAGCTGATGGCAGTGAGCTTGTGGGTCAAGTTAAAGGCTATACGTATAAAGAGAATGACATCAATTCATTCCGTTATAGAGTGAAAAAAGGCGATAAAGCAAGAACCATTAAAGCGGCCGATTGCCAGTTGATCTCTTATGATGGACTGATTATTCTTTCGTTGCCTAAAAACTTTAAAAAAATATATGGGAAACGTCTGTTTTATGTCACTCTATATTATGGGGAACATCTTACTATTTTTCAAAACCCAAAAGCGAATGTTGTACAAAATAATCCGGGTTCGATTACATTTAATCAAGGTCAAATGCTCAGTTACTTAGCGCTTAAAGACGGCCGAATTTCTAAACTAACAGCCTTGGTTTTTAGAAAACAAATGAGAAGACTTTGTTATGATAATGAAAAATTCATGAGCCGTACCACCGATAAAAGATGGTTTAAGTATGATAATATTTATAAAGTGGCTCATTTCTATAACCAAACCAAAAACAAGTAAACGGTTTTCTTTAATCACACTATACTATCTCAAATCCATCTTTAAATCTTGACACTCCGTTGAGAGGTTAAATGGAGGTCACATCTGACCGACACTAAATAATATATATATGAAATCAATTTTATTTTTAATTAGCTTCATTTTTTGTAGTCAGCTACAAGCCCAAGACACAACATTTAAATATGTAAAAACGGATGAAACAAAAGCTATTGCAGGTCTCAAATCTGTGATGAACGCTTCTGCCTTTGTATTTAATGAACGGTCTGCTGCCGAGAATTATGAAATTGTGTACAACTACATCGCTTCTAAGTATGCGTACCCAGAGGATGTTTTGATGTCCTCAACTCCAGCAGAAGAACTCGTGATTCAGGAAACAATTTCTGACTTATATACTATGAAGTCTATGGGATACGTCAATAGTTTTGCAGTGCGCTACAACCTAGTTTTCAAGACCAATGAAGGCAGTATAGAATGCATCGTTGTTTCCATGCAACTTGGAAATACAGTGAACATGTCTCAAAATATGGATGTAGAGTGGGATGATTTGAAAGGACTTTATTTGCATCGTAAAAATGGGAAACCTAAAAAAACGATGTTTGGAATTACAGACACAAAAATTGAAAACCATTTTAACGCTATTTTAGAGGCGTTTAAGGGAGCGAATTAATCCAACATATTTCACAACACCATTTTATTAGACGGTTTAAAATTAAAAAGCCTTTTCATTGAGAAAAGGCTTTTTGTTGTTTTAAATAGAGTCATCTAACTCTGAAATGACTTATGGGTTTTATTGAACAGGGATTATTCTTTTCCTGCAAGATCAAACACCCCATCAACCAAGTGGCCAACATGAATATAAATTTGATCTTGATGTCCTTCGCCAACTAAACTCCAAAAGGTATCTCTAGCTGCCGTATTATCACTTCCTTGACCGCTTGCGGTTGTTGCAAAATCTACAAGATTTTCGAAAGCGCTAAAAAATTGAGCATCAGAACCCGCCCCTTTATAGTGAGCAGAGGCCCCTCCAGCAAGCTGTAAGCCCTCTTTTACTAATGGGCGTGCTTGCCAATCCATGTAAGCGTCTGCTAGATCAGCAATACTTCCTGAAGTATTGTAATGCCCAACAACAAACACGTAAGGGATATCCCAATCAACAGCGTCTTTTGAAACATAATACTTCTCATAATTAATAGTTCTCATTTCGTCGGTATGTCCATCAAAATACGCCCACCATTCCGTGAATACGGCATCCATTTCTTTTTGTGCTTCTTCTGAAAGTTTGGCATAGTTTGCACCATAGACCGCTCTAAAATCATCATTTATGGCATCCGCTTTAGAGTCGAATTGATCATAAAGAACAATGGAAGCTCCGGATCCATACCAGTGTCTGTAAGCCCAGTGCCCCTTAATCGTTCTACCTTCGCCTTGGGCCATGTCTGTGACTTTTTTGTGGAGTTCGATAAAGGTGTCTATTTCTGCTAGAGGAACCTCTACAAAAGTAGTTTCAATCACGGATTGCGCATTGATAAATGTGCTGCCAAAAACAGCAAGAATAAAAATTAATTTTTTCATTTTGAGTGTATTAAATTGGTTAAAGAATATAAAACTTATATTCTTTTCGAAGATACAAAAAGCATTTTTAATGTCAAATTGCAATTAAAATAACTCATCGGATTAGAACCCTTAAAGCGGACAAAAAAGGCGTTTTATTTTTTCTTTTGTTATGAAACACTGTTGATTAAATCACATGAATTAGTTCCAACGACTGTTTGGCGTTGTGTAGGATCTTACAACCGCATAAAGTACAATTGTGGCCATGCACAAATGAAAAATTCCAAAATGGATAGGGATATGATGAATCAATTCACTTAAAAGCAGATATCCGTGACACAAATTTGCTACGACAATAGCAAGACCAATTTTTTTACCCATGGCCATTGCTGCCGGATTATCTGCCCCATATTTTATGCCTATAGGCAGGGTAATTATGACGAGTGTCAAA
>CAJQLD010000062.1 GCA_905479095.1 uncultured Flavobacteriaceae bacterium | reverse complement strand
TTAAATTTTTAGGGAAGAATATTATAAAAATTCGGAAAAAAAATAATTTGAAACAAGAAGGGCTGTCTGATATTTTAGATATTGATGATAGCTCATTGAGGCGTATTGAATCTGGAAGAACAAACCCGACAACAATCACATTACTACGTATCGCCAATGCTTTAGAAGTTAATATTAAAGACCTATTTGAATTAAGAACGAATATTGAATGAAAATTGGAGTTTAAGTCAGAATATTAAATGATCTATTGCTTTGGATAATCATGAAACTTATCTCGTCCAGAGGTTATAAAAGTAAACCTATCTGATAAAAGAACCCCAATTAATAAATATCAATATTTTTTGGTTGAGAACAAAAAATCTGGACAAGTAAGTATCTTATCTTTATAATCATAACGATAAACTCAAAAAAAATCAGTGTGAAGTGCTATTCGAGGTTAAGTTATCTATAAATTTAGAAACAAATCATAAACAAATTTAATAAAAAAAAACAACCAACAAAGGGCATTACCGCCCTTTGTTGGTTTTTATTATTGGTATATATTCTAAATTAATTTTTAAAATAGCTGATTGCCAATGCCGTTAACAAATGAAGAGCGAAATTATCTTAAACTATTAGGAGGTAACATAGTTAAGAAACGAAAAGAGAGAGGAATTAAACAAAAAGAACTATCTGATTTATTAGATATTGACGATGGTTCTTTGAGACGAATAGAGTCCGGAAGAACTAATCCTACGACCATGAGTCTTTATAATATTGCATCAGCATTAGAGATCGAACTTAAAGATTTATTTGACTTCGAGAACGACCTCAACTAATAGAAATCGAATATTTTATTTCTTACGCTTTTCTTGCAACGCTTTTTGTGTTTCAGCTTGTGCCATAATGTCTGCCATTTTTTTCTGAAAACGGTTTTGCTTTTTTGGCTTTGCTTTACTCACTTGAATTTTAGCCAATACTTTATCTTCATCGATAATGTAATTTTTGATGACCAACATAATTCCAATACTAATTAAGTTAGAAATAAAGTAATATAAACTCAATCCAGAAGCATAATTGTTAAAGAAAAACAACATCATGATTGGCGATAAATAGATCATGTATTTCATCATCTTAGCCATATCAGGCATGCCTTCTTGTGTAGGTTGAGTGGCCATTTGCTGGCCAGTAGTCATCTTCATATAGAAGAAAATCGCAATCGAAGCCAGTATTGGAAATAAACTAATATGATCGCCATAAAATGGAATATTAAACGGAAGCTCAGCAATCGAATCATACGAACTTAAATCGTCTACCCATAAAAATGGTTTTTGACGTAATTCAAATGCTATTGGAAAAAACATAAACAAGGCATAGAATACCGGCAATTGAAGCATTCCAGGCAAACACCCACTCAAAGGACTAGCCCCTGCTTTGTTTTGAAGCGCCATTGTTTCTTGCTGAACCTTCATTTTATTGTTCTTGTGTTTTTCGCGGATGGCGTCCAATTCTGGTTTTAAAATTTTCATTTTAGCCTGCGATAAAAACTGCTTATACTGAACAAATGATAATACTATTTTCACCATAATAGTCATCACAATAATGGCGATTCCATAAGACAGATAGTTTGTTAACCAAGCGTACAAAGGACTAAAAACGGCTTTATTAATCCAACCAAAAATTCCCCATCCAAAAGGAATACTCGCTTCTAAATTTTGATCGTATTGTTTTAGAATATCATCATATGTTGGGCCATAATAAATACTCATGTTATGCGCTAATTCTCCCCCTGAAAAACTTAATGGTAGGCTGACTTCATAGCGTTTTGTAAATAAAGTGTCTACTGTTTCATCATTGACTAAATTGAATGATTTTAAATCGGCTGATTTAAACGGTACATCGGGTACCAAGATAGAACTAAAGAAATGTTGTCTAAAGGATATCCAAGCCAAGTCAGATTCAATTTCATCATCATCTCCTGTCTGAGATAACTTATTGACTTTATCGCCTTCATGTTGATAGGTCAAACGCGTATATCTATTTTCAAAAGACACACTTTGATCTTGACGATGTGCTTTAAATTTCCAATCCAACTGAACCTCTTGCGAAGTGTTTAAAACCGATGACAACCCTTGTGAACGCACCGAAAAGCCTAACATATAATTATCAGGTTTCAATTCATAGCGGTATTCTAAAAATTGTGTTTCAGAAACTTTAAGTCGCATTGAAAGCACTTGATTGTCTCCCGATGTTGTAAGGGTTGGTTGAAAATAGAGTTCGGACGAATTAAGGGTTCGGTTATCTGAAGTTGCAAAATTTAAATTAAATACAGAGCTGCCGTCTTTAATTAGATACACAGGAACAGAGTCATGATTTACATAACTTTTTAATTTTACTTCAGAAATAAATCCGCCTTTAGTGTCGATTTTAAGTGCTAAAACTTCATTTTCAAAACTTGTAATATTTGAAGTTGCCGATGGCAAAGTCAGTGCATATGCAAAGTCACCTATCTTATTTTTAAAACTTGCCAGTTGTAATGAATCATTTATAGGTTGATTTGGAAGCTGATTGATCGTTAATGCAACCGCTGATTTATTGGCTGCTTCGGAAGCTAACTGCTCTTGTTTCGCTTCTTCTTGTAGCGCTAATTCTTCTGGAGTTGGTTGATTTTGCCATAACATATATAGTAAAATAGCCCCAATGAGCAAAAACCCAATAATTGAATTGATGTCTAATTTTTTTTCTTCCATATCTTTTCTATTTTAACTGATAACAACACTGGGTAGTGTTGTATCGAATCAAATCGTATTATTTATTTGTTTTGTATTTTAAAGCTGCCTTAATAAACGCCAAAAAAAGCGGGTGTGGATTGGCAACGGTACTTTTATATTCTGGATGGTATTGAACGCCTACAAACCATGGGTGGGATGGAATCTCAATAATTTCAACAAGTCCAGTTTCAGGGTTAAAACCCGTAGCTTTCATGCCTGCATTTTCTATTTGAACTTTGTAGTCGTTATTAAACTCATACCGATGTCGATGACGTTCCATAATAGAAGTACTATTATAGATTGTAGCAACTTGACTGTTTTCTAAAAGGTCACATTTCCATGCTCCCAATCGCATCGTACCGCCTTTTTTAGTCACTTTTTTCTGAGCTTCCATAATAGCAATTACAGGATCTGGTGTAGATTCATCCATTTCAAATGAATTCGCTTGCATTAATCCTAAAACATTTCTAGAGAATTCAATGATGGCCATTTGCATTCCCAAACAAATACCGAAAAACGGAATTTGATGTTCTCTCACATATCGAATCGCTTCAATTTTTCCTTCGATACCGCGTTCTCCAAATCCTGGAGCGACGAGTACAGCATCTAAATGTGCGATTTTGGATGCAACGTTTTCTGGCGTTAAATATTCGGAGTGAATAGACTCTACTTTGACCTTTACTTCGTTGGCTGCACCTGCGTGTATAAAGGATTCTAAAATTGATTTGTAAGAATCTTGTAATTCTACATATTTGCCAATCAGTCCTATAACAACTTCACTTTTTGGGTTTTTATGTTTGGTGACGAAAGAATTCCATAACGTTAAATCGGGTGTGTGACTTTCTAACCTTAATTGCTCTAAAACTACTTTATCTAAGCCTTCTTCCAACATCAAATTTGGAACATCATAAATGGTAGAAGCATCAATCGATTGAATGACGGCTTCTCTTTTGACGTTACAAAAACGTGCCAATTTGGTTCGAATCCCATCGCTCAACTCATGCTCAGTTCTACAAACCAAAATATCGGCTTGTACCCCACTTTCCATCAATGTTTTGACACTGTGTTGTGTGGGTTTTGTCTTTAATTCGCCTGCAGCTGATAAATAAGGAATTAATGTTAAATGAATCACAAGGGCGTTTTCATTACCCATTTCCCATTTAAGTTGACGTACCGCTTCTATATAAGGTAAAGACTCAATATCCCCAACTGTACCACCAATTTCAGTGATGACAATGTCATAGTCTCCTGATTTTCCTAAAATCTGAACTCGATGTTTGATCTCATCGGTGATATGAGGAATGACTTGAACTGTTTTTCCTAAAAACTCACCACGACGTTCTTTATCAATCACACTTTGATAAATACGGCCTGTAGTTACGTTATTGGCTTGAGAGGTTGGAACATTTAAAAAACGTTCGTAATGTCCTAAATCTAAATCTGTTTCGGCACCATCGTCTGTGACATAACATTCGCCATGTTCATAAGGATTCAACGTTCCTGGATCGATATTAATGTAAGGATCTAATTTTTGAATGGTCGCACGATAGCCTTGGGCTTGAAGTAATTTCGCCAAAGATGCCGCGATAATTCCTTTACCTAATGAAGAGCTTACGCCTCCAGTTACAAAGATATATTTAGTAGTTGTGTCTGTCATTATGCGTTGTTAAACGCGAACAAATTTACGAATAAGTATTGAAACTTAAAGAATTATTAGACGTTGTTTACAAACACTTCTCATAAAATAAAAAAAGCACCTAAAAGGTGCTTTTTAATCAGATAACAATTAAATTATTTTATATCGACTAACTCAACATCAAATATTAAATTAGCATTTGGAGGAATTACGCCTCCAGCACCTTGCGCTCCATAGCCTAAATGGCTTGGAATTACAAAACGTGCTTTGTCCCCAATACTTAAAAGAGCGACCCCTTCATCCCAACCAGCAATTACCTGACCTGATCCTAGAGCAAATTCAATCGGTTCTTTCCGTTTGTAAGAAGAATCAAATACAGTACCATCCGCAAGTTGTCCTTTATAATGTACAGAAACGGTTGCACCTTTTTCGGCTTGTGCTCCACTCCCCTTTTGAAGGATTTGGTAACGCAATCCACTTTCTGTTTTTTCAAAACCAGTTGCGAGTTTATCTAATTCGGCTTCAATACCAGCTTTTGCATCCGCAAGTGCTTTTTCTCTTGAACCTTCGAAAGTTCTAAAAGCTTCAACTGCTTGAAATGCTTCTGCATCTGCCCCTACGGCTACAATTTCCAAGGTTTCTAAAACATCGCCTTGTCCAATAGTATCCACAATGGTTTGACCTTCAATAACTTTTCCAAATACAGTATGTTTTCCATCTAACCAATCTGTTGGAATATGAGTAATAAAAAATTGACTCCCATTGGTACCCGGACCGGCATTGGCCATTGATAGTACGCCTGGCGTATCATGTTTTAAATCGGGATGGAATTCATCTGCAAATTTATACCCTGGATTTCCAGTTCCTGTACCAAGAGGACAGCCACCTTGAATCATGAAATCAGGGATGACTCTATGAAATTTTAGGCCATTATAATAAGGCTCACCTTGACTTTTTACGGAATTTTCTAAGTTTCCCTCTGCCAAAGCAACAAAATTACCTACTGTTCCCGGCGTTTTTTGGTATTCTAAATTTACTAAGATCTCTCCTTTTGTGGTCGAGAATTTTGCGTATAAACCGTCTTTCATGCGTTTGATTTTATTTTTTTAAGAGCTGCAAAGATACGGAGGAATTATAAACTAAAAAGTTTCCGGAATAGTTTTGTGAAAAAATTATTAATTAGCAACTTCACTGATAAACTTAAGACGATAGAGTCGTAAATCTTGATCTTCATAATCGCCATCAAATTCTTCAACAGCAGCCTCAATCTCATCGGTTTCAGATTCCATGAAATAGTCGTGAAGTTCTTCTTGCTGGTCCTCATCAAGGATTTCATCGATCCAATAATTGATGTTTAATTTTGTACCCGAAAACACAATCGCCTCTAATTCTCGAATAAATTCGTCCATATTCATCCCTTTTGCAGAAGAAATATCATCAAAAGGAAGCTTTCTGTCTATGTTTTGAATGATATATAGTTTTAACGATGAATTAGATCCCGTCGATTTTATGATTAAATCTTCCATGCGGTCAATCTCATTTTCATCGACATAACGTTTTATAAGCGCCACAAAATCTTTCCCATACCGTTTTGCTTTTCCTTCTCCAACCCCATGTATATTATAAAGTTCTTCAATTGTAATTGGATATTTAAGTGCCATATCCTCTAAGGATGGATCTTGAAAAATTACAAAAGGAGGAACGCCTAGTTTTTTGGCATTGGATTTTCGGAGACTTTTTAGCATCCCCATCAAAGCGACATCAACAACTTCCGTGGATGTGTTATAGTTTCGATTTGAAGCTTGTAAATTATACGTATGGTCTTCTGTCATTAAAAAAGATATCGGAGATTCTAAGTATTGACGCCCATTGGTCGTTAACTTTAAAACACCATAAGTTTCGATATCTTTTCTTAGAAATCCAGCAACCAACACTTGTCTAATAAGGGCCATCCAATATAATGAATCATGACCACTACCATTCCCGAAAAACGGCTTCTCATCTGTACGATGGGATTTTATAAGAGCATTTTCTTGACCCGTAATGACATTTACTAAATCTTTACTTTTATATTTTTCGTGAGTATGAGAGACTATATCAAGTAATAATTTTACTTGGTCTTTAGCCTCTGTCTGAGGCTTAGGGTTACGAACGTTATCGTCCATGTGTCCACCATCGCCTGTTTCTGTATCAAATGCTTCCCCAAAATAATGTAAAATAAATTTCCGACGCGACATGGAGGTTTCAGCCATTGCGACAACTTCCTGTAGTAGAGCAAAGCCAATTTCTTGTTCCGCAACCGGCTTACCAGACATGAATTTTTCGAGTTTTTCAATATCTTTATAAGCGTAATACGCCAAACAATGACCTTCGCCACCGTCGCGACCTGCACGTCCGGTTTCCTGGTAATAACTTTCGATACTTTTTGGAATATCGTGATGAATCACAAAACGAACATCTGGTTTATCGATACCCATACCAAAAGCAATCGTAGCGACGACAACATCCGTATCTTCCATCAAAAACATATCTTGATGTTTAGAACGTGTTTTGGCATCTAAACCCGCATGGTACGGTACGGCTTTAATGCCGTTCACTTGAAGAATTTGAGACAATCCTTCCACGCGTTTTCTACTAAGGCAATAAATAATACCCGATTTTCCTTCATTTTGCTTCACAAATCGAATGATATCATTATCAACCTGATCCGTTTTTGGAAGAATCTCATAAAATAAATTCGGACGATTAAAAGATGCTTTAAATGTTTGGGAATCTGTGGTTCCTAAGTTTTTTAAAATATCTTCTTGCACCTTTGGAGTCGCCGTAGCGGTTAGTCCTATAATAGGGATGTTATCCCCTATTTGGGTGATAATATGCTTTAAATTTCTATATTCTGGTCTAAAATCATGTCCCCATTCACTAATACAGTGGGCCTCATCGACCGCCATAAATGAAATGGTCTGAGCTTTTAAAAACTCAATGTTTTCTGCTTTTGAAAGCGACTCTGGAGCGACGTATAAAAGTTTAGTAATTCCAGATTCTATATCTGATTTTACTTGTTTTATTTCAGTTTTATTTAAAGAAGAATTTAATACATGAGCGATTCCTTGTTGACTCGAAATACCTCTAATAGCATCCACTTGATTTTTCATAAGTGCGATTAAAGGAGACACCACAATCGCTGTGCCTTCCTGCATTAAAGCAGGCAATTGATAACAAAGGGATTTCCCTCCGCCTGTTGGCATAATAGCAAATGTGTTTTTTTGCTCTAAGAGACTCACAATGACTTGTTCCTGAAGCCCTTTAAATTTATCAAAACCAAAAAAGGTTTTAAGTGCAGCATGTAATTCTTTGGTCGAAATACTCATTCTATGGTAAATTTCTTGTCTTAATTAAAAAAAAAGTGGTTAATTCAATCAAAATCGGAATAAATTCGGGAACACTCCTATTTTTTTTGTTTTTTTGTAATGTTAATTAAAGGTAGATATATTTAAATAATTACACAACCAAAAGATAAAAAAAATTGAGTTCTAAAAAATCTATAGTATCCCTAGCCAAAAAAACGATCGCCATTGAAAGCCTCGCAATTTCTCAACTTGCGGAGTTTGTTGATGACACATTTGCTGAAGCTGTAGAATTAATATTAAATTCCAATGGTCGCGTGATTATTACCGGCATTGGAAAGAGCGCTATTATTGCCAATAAAATTGTGGCTACTTTAAATTCTACAGGCACCCCTTCTGTTTTTATGCATGCCGCAGATGCCATTCATGGCGATTTAGGTCTCATACTTAAGGACGATATTGTGATTTGTATTTCCAAAAGTGGTAATACACCTGAAATAAAAGTTTTAATACCGCTGTTGAAAAACTCAGGAAACTCCCTGATAGCGATTACAGGAAACATGAAATCAATGTTAGCCGAACAATCTGATTTTGTTTTTAATTCCTATGTTGAAAAAGAAGCCTGTCCCAATAACCTAGCTCCGACGACTAGTACAACTGCTCAATTAGTTATTGGCGATGCATTAGCCGTTTGTTTATTAGAACTGAGAGGGTTTTCTAGTGACGACTTTGCCAAATACCATCCAGGTGGCGCTTTAGGGAAAAAATTATTTTTGAGAGTCCGTGACATTTTAGCACTGACCGAAAAACCTGAAGTCAGTCCAGATGCAAGCATCAAAAAAGTTATTATTGAGATTTCAGAAAAACGTTTAGGAGTGACTGCCGTCACAAAAGATGAAAAAATCGTTGGTATTATTACCGATGGGGACTTAAGACGGATGCTCGCCGAAACGGAAGATTTTTCGCAACTAAGCGCTGAAGATATTATGAGTAAAAACCCAAAATCTATTACAATCAATGCCATGGCTATCGAAGCAATGGAGATCATGGATAAAAATGAAATTTCACAACTCATCGTAGAAGATCATGGCCGTTATGCAGGTGTTATCCATATTCATGACCTAATTAAAGAAGGAATCATCTAGTTATGGGACAACAAAAAGAAATGTCATTTTTAGACCACCTCGAAGAATTGAGATGGCATATTATAAGAGCTTTAGGAGCCGTAATGATTACAGCGACTGCAGCGTTTATAGCCAAAGGCTTTGTGTTTGACGTCCTCATTTTCGGCCCCACCAAAGCCGATTTTTTCACTTATGAATTTCTTTGTAATGCTTCTAAATTATTAGGATTTGAGAGTTTTTGTGATACTAATTTTGATTTTGAAGTTCAAAGTCGAACTATGGCTGGACAGTTTTCAGCACACATTTGGACTTCCATCACATTTGGATTGATCATTGCCTTTCCTTACGTTCTCTATGAATTCTGGAAATTTATCAGTCCAGGACTCTATTCCAAAGAAAAAAATAGCTCCAGAGGTTTTATTTTCATCTCTTCAATCTTATTTTTTATCGGGGTCTTATTTGGGTATTATATTGTTTGTCCGTTATCTATCAACTTTTTAGGAACCTATTCTGTAGCCGATCAAGTTCACAACGATTTTGATTTAAACTCATATATAGGACTGATTCGAGCCTCTACACTAGCCTCTGGATTTATTTTTGAATTGCCTATCATCATCTATTTCCTAACTAAAATAGGATTAGTGACCCCAGAATTTCTACGGAAAAATAGAAAATACGCCTTAATAATCGTGTTGATTTTTGCAGCCATTATCACCCCTCCTGATATTGCGAGTCAAATTATCGTCGCCATCCCTGTCTTAATATTATACCAAGTCAGTATCCTCATATCGAAACTTGTTTTACGAAATCAAAAAAGAAAAGAAAAAAATGGCGAATGAAGTAGAAGAATTTAATGCGTATCGCAAGAAAATGAACACTAAAATTCTTGCAGAAAACAATACCGTTATCAAGCGTATTTTTAATTTAGACACCAATGCATTTCAAGAGGGGGCTTTAAATACGGAGACCAAGGAATTATTGGGCTTAGTCGCTTCCGCCGTATTACGATGCGATGATTGTGTACGCTATCACCTAGAAAAATGCCATGAAGAAGGCTTAAGTAGAATACAAATTTCGGAGGCCCTTAGTATTGCCACTCTAGTCGGTGGGACGATTGTCATCCCACATTTGAGACGAGCTTACGAATACCTAGATATCTTGGAAGCCTAGTTAAATTTAATATAAAGTACAGAGCATTGATGTTTAGTAAATTTCATTTTACTATTTTTAAAATTCTTTAAACAAACCAATGAAATTAAGAGTTCAAAATTTAATGAAGTCCTACAATGGACGAAAAGTTGTAAAAGATGTCTCTCTTGAAGTTAATCAAGGCGAGATTGTTGGATTGCTTGGTCCCAATGGGGCAGGAAAAACAACCTCATTTTATATGACGGTTGGTTTAATCAAGCCCAACGGTGGATCTATCTTTTTGGATGACAAAGAAATCACATCGTACCCGATGTACAAAAGAGCGCAAAGTGGAATCGGCTACCTGGCTCAAGAGGCCTCTGTGTTTCGGAAATTAAGCATCGAAGACAATATTTTGAGTGTCCTACAAATGACAAAACTCTCTAAAAAAGAACAAGTTGATAAAATGGAATCTTTAATTGATGAATTTAGCCTTGGACACATCCGAACCAACAGAGGCGATTTGTTATCTGGAGGTGAGCGCAGACGTACCGAAATTGCGCGTGCCCTCGCAACAGACCCTAGTTTCATATTACTTGATGAACCTTTTGCTGGCGTTGACCCTGTAGCGGTTGAAGATATTCAACGAATTATTGCCAAATTGACTAAAAAAAATATAGGCATCCTAATCACCGATCATAATGTTCAAGAAACATTAGCGATTACCGACCGTACCTATTTAATGTTTGAAGGAAGCATTCTAAAGGCAGGAGAACCAGAAGTGCTGGCTAGTGATGAAATGGTTCGTAAAGTATATCTCGGTCAAAACTTCGAATTGCGTAAGAAAAAGTTAGAATTTTAAATCCTTAGGACTTTTTTAAAAATGGCTTAAAAATTAGCTTCATTAGGCGCACGACTAAAAGGGCTGTAATTCCAATACTTAAGCCAAAAATCAATTCTCTTAATATCCCCGGAAAACCTTCTAAAAGGAGATGAAAAAAGTCTATATTATGAACGAATATGCCACCCGAAACCAGTAAAAGTGCTATGGTACCAACCACTGATAATGTTTTAATAACCACTGGCAAGGCATTGACCAATCCGACCCCCATAAAATGGAAACTATTTTTTTGACCATCACTCATTCGGATCAATTTAAAACCTAAATCGTCCATGCGAATAATCAGTGCCACAAGCCCATAAACTCCTGCAGTTGCTATCGTTGCAATAATGCTAACTACTCCTATTTGAACTCCAATGGTCTCGTTTACCACCGTCCCAAGCGCAATGATAATGATCTCAACAGATAAGATGAAATCCGTTAAAATGGCGGATTTTATTTTCTTTTTTTCTAGTCGTAAAACAGCAGATTTTGGCAGTGCTTCAGTAGTGATTTTAGTGCCTTTCGTTTTATGAGGAAAGACAAATTCATAAATCGTTTCTGCACCTTCATACGATAAATAAATCCCACCAAAAATTAAAATTACTGTGACTGCTGAAGGTAAAAAGGCACTGAGTAAAAATGCAAAGGGTAAAATGATGAGTTTATTTAAAAAAGAGCCTTTTGTGATGGCCCATAATACGGGTAACTCTCTTGAAGATACAAAGCCAGATGCTTTTTCTGCACTCACCGCTAAGTCATCGCCGAGAATCCCAGCTGTTTTTTTGGCGGATACTTTACTCATCGTGAGGACATCGTCCATAAGAACCGAAATATCATCAAGAAGTGCAAAAAAGCCTGAAGCCATAAATTAGTGGTTTATAAATTATTTTGACATTAAAGACAAAATGATGTAGCTGATAATCACAAGTGGAATCCCAGCAAATTGAAATACGATTAATAGGACCAGCGATAAAAGAATCAAAATATAGCGCGAAGCATTGTCTTTAAAATTCCATGTTTTAAATTTTAATGCGATCAATTTAATGGGTGCATTTAACAAAAAACAACTCAAAATGGTCACGCCAATTAAAAACCAAGGATTTAAAATGATGGCATTTATAGCATCACTATTTTGAAAGTCTAAAATTAATGGCAACGCAATAATTAAGAGCGCATTGGCGGGTGTTGGCAATCCAATAAATGCATCAGACTGGTTGTCAGAAATATTAAATTTCGCTAAGCGATAGGCCGATGCTAAAGTAACTAACAACCCAAAATACGGTAGTAAATTGTGTGTTTCCCAAGAGGGTTGGGGTGCTAATCCTAATAAATAAAAAAGCACCAAACCGGGGACTAAACCACTGGTCACCATATCAGCCAAAGAATCCAATTGAACGCCAAGCTCACTTTGAACCTTTAATTTACGCGCTAAGAGGCCATCAAAAAAATCAAAGAAAATACCCAAGCATAAAAACAAAGCCGTTAGTTTCATCTGGCCTTCTAAGGCATAAATGACGGCAATGGACCCCGAGAATAAATTTAATAATGTTATAAAATTTGGAATATGTGCTTTCACAAGAAATTGTAATTAATTAGTAAAAATAATAAACTATTTTTGTTTTTGGTAAATAAACAACAATATCTAAAAAAAAATAGAGTTTATAGTAGTGTTTATTTAGTTGATTAAAAAAAAGCCCTTGCAAGTATTAAAACTAGTCTTAACGATTTTGACACCCTTATTTTTAGTGTCACAAACCTCTCGAAAATATTCGAATGAATTTATGAATATTGGGGTTGATGCTTCTGCATTGGGAATGAGCAATGCCGTGGTCGCCTCCACAGCAGACGTTAATTCGGGATATTGGAACCCAGCAGGTTTAGTGCATTTAGATGATAACCAAATTGCCTTTATGCATTCCAGTTATTTTGCAAACATTGCCAACTACAACTACATGGCTTTTGCCATGCCCTTAGACGATCTAAGCGCCATTGGGGTTTCATTAATTCGCTTTGGTGTTGATGATATTCTGGACACGACCAAACTCATCGATCAGCAAGGCGTGATCAATTATGATCGGATTAATTTATTTTCGGCTGCAGATTACGGACTTACCTTTTCTTATGCGCGAAAACTCCCCTTAAAAGGTTTGAATTATGGCGTTAATGCCAAAATAATTAGACGAATTATAGGCGATTTTGCGTCTTCATGGGGATTTGGTTTAGATGTGGGTATTCAATTTAAATACAATACTTGGAACTTTGGATTAATGGCCAGAGATATCACCACAACGTTTAACGCTTGGGCAATTGACGCCGATCGTCTGAAAGATATTCAAGATGCTATTCCCGGGCAAAATCAAGAGCCGCCAGAAACGACCGAATTAACGCTTCCAAAATTACAATTTGGGATGTCAAAACGATTCACCTTCCATTACGATTATACGCTTAGAGCCGAACTTGATTTAGTCACTCGATTTGAGCAAAACAACGACCTCATCTCTACGTCATTTGTGAGTATTAATCCAGCATTAGGGCTGGAATTTGGCTATTCCGATCTTGTGTTTTTAAGAGCTGGATTAGGGAATTTTCAAAATGAACTACAAATTGACAACTCTGAATCCTTAACATTTCAACCAAATTTTGGCGTCGGATTCAAATATAACGGCATCTTTTTAGACTATGCCTTCACCGATATTGGCGATCAAAGCGCCGCCCTATATTCAAATGTATTTTCTCTCAAAATTGATTTAAGCATCTTTAAATAATGATCATTAAAAAACGAACCATCCTTTTTCTTTTACTCATCACGATGTCCGTGAGCGCACAGCTTCAACTCACACACGAGTCTGAAGTAAGCATCCTTACCTTCGGACCTGGCGCCTCGTTAAATGATGCTTTTGGACATACGGCCATTAGAATCAAAGATCCGCTCTATAATTTTGACATCGTCTTTGATTATGGACGGTATGATTTTGAAACCGAAGGTTTTTATTTGAAATTTGCCCAAGGAAAACTCGATTATCAAATTGGCAGGGCTGAATTTGACGCTGTTTTTTCAGATTATCAATATCTAAACCGAAGTATTAAGGAACAACAATTGAACCTTAGTACAGAACAAAAAACAGCATTTTATCTTTTTTTAACAGAAAATATTAAACCAGAAAATCAATCCTATCCCTATGATTTTTTCTATAATAACTGTGCTACAAAAATCATAGATGGTATTGAAACCATCCTTAACGACCCACTCGTTTATACCCCTCCAACCTCATTTGAACCACAAACTTTCAGGAATTTAATTCGATCTGATTTGAATCAAAACTCATGGGGAAGTTTAGGAATTGACATCGCCTTAGGCTCAAAAATTGATCAGATTGCGACGGTAGAAGAACATCTATTTCTACCTAAAAACTTATATATATTACTCGAAAACGCGCATACCAAAACAGGAAATACAGGCGTCGTTTCTGCTTCAAAAACACTTAGCCCCTCGGATGCTATTGCACACAACAACTTCTTTAGCAGTCCACTTTTTATATTAGGAATTTTAGCGCTTCTACTGCTTCTCATCACTTATAATGATTACAAAAAAAATAAGCGAAGTCACTGGTTAGACGTTTGTCTATTTGCCACGACTGGTCTTATTGGGGTTGGTTTATTATTACTTTGGTTTGCAACCGACCACTCCGCAACAGCTTATAATTACAATCTTTTATGGGCCTGTGCACTCAACGTGTTTTTCATTCCCTCACTATTAAAATCAAAACTCAATAATCGCGGATTGAGTTATTTAAAATTTCTTATTTTACTTCTTTCACTGATGGGATTGCATTGGATCACAGGCGTTCAATCCTTTGCGATTGGATTAGTTCCGCTTCTCATCGCTATTGGGATTCGATATTTATTTTTAATTCATCATTTCAACAAGGCAATTCGTGTATAATTATCCGTTATTTGCAAAAACAAAATTTTGAATTACCTCAACGTAGAAAACATATCAAAGTCGTACGGCGAACTCAGTCTTTTTGAAGACCTATCGTTTAGTATCCATAAAGATCAAAAAATAGCGTTTGTTGCCAAAAATGGGACTGGAAAAACCACAATTTTAAACATTCTTTCTGGAAAAGACGCTCCTGACACAGGTCAAATCGTGTATCGAAAAGGCCTGCGAACCACGTTCTTATCACAAGAACCTGTTTTGGACCAGGATTTGACGATCGAAGAAACGATTTTAAAATCCGACAACCCGATTTTAAAGGTCATAAAAACCTACCATGAAGCTCTTGAAAACCCTGAAGATAGTAATCTCTATCAGACCGCTTTTGATGACATGGAACGCTATCAAGCTTGGGATTTTGAAACCCAATACACACAAATACTTTTTAAGTTAAAACTAGAAAATTTAGATCAAAAGGTTCGGCAACTTTCTGGTGGACAACAGAAGCGATTGGCACTGGCTAATACGTTATTGAGTAAACCTGATTTACTAATTTTGGATGAGCCCACCAACCACTTGGATTTAGAAATGATCGAATGGTTGGAATCGTTTTTTGCGAAGGAAAATATCACCTTATTTATGGTGACACACGACCGGTATTTTCTGGAGCGTGTTTGCTCAGAAATTATCGAGCTAGATGAAGGTTGTATTTATAATTATAAAGGAAATTACTCCTATTACCTCGAGAAAAAAGAAGAACGGATTGAGCGGGAAGCAATTGAAACAAACAAGTCTAAGCAACTCTTTAAAAAAGAACTGGGATGGATGCGCCGTCAACCCAAAGCACGAACCACAAAATCGAAGTCAAGAATCAGTGATTTTCATGAAATAAAAGAACGTGCCAGCAAACGAAGAAACGATCATGAAATTCAGTTGGAAATCAATATGGAACGTTTGGGAAGTAAAATTTTAGAGATCCATAAAGTATCCAAAGCATTTGACGAAAAACTAATTTTAGACAAATTTGAATACGTCTTCCAACGCGGGGAACGCATTGGAATTATTGGTAAGAATGGTACCGGAAAATCCACATTCCTAAATATGATTACGGGTGGAATTCAGCCCGATAGCGGCAAAATAATTGAAGGCGAAACGATTAAATTTGGCTATTATACGCAAGACGGAATCAAAGCAAAGCCCATGCAAAAGGTCATTGACGTCGTTCGAGATTTCGGCGATTATATTCCCCTGATGAAAGGCAAACAAATTAGCGCCCAACAATTGCTCGAACGCTTTTTATTTAGTCGAAAAAAACAATATGATTTTGTCGAAAAACTTAGTGGTGGCGAACGCAAACGGCTGTATTTATGTACCGTATTAATTCAAAATCCAAACTTCTTAATTCTGGATGAGCCCACCAATGATTTGGATATTGTAACCCTCAATGTCTTGGAAAACTTCTTACTCGATTTCCCGGGTTGTTTGTTAGTGGTGTCGCATGATCGTTATTTTATGGATAAGATTGTTGATCATTTATTTGTATTTCGTGGCGAAGGCATGGTGGAAGATTTTCCAGGAAATTACTCCGATTTCAGAACGTATGAAGACAGTACACCCGTAGCCGCTGAACCCAAAAAAACATTGACGGCAAAGCCAACAGCCACAAATCAATCCGAAACAAAATTAAGTTTTAACGAGCAAAAAGAATTGAACAACCTTGAAAGTAAGCTGAAATCGCTTGAATTTGACAAAAAAGAATTGGAAGCAAAATTTCTGGTTCCAGACATTGATATGGAGACCATCAACACACTTTCAGAGGCGCTCAAAACCTTAAATGAAGTTATTGAAGAGAAGGAATTGAGGTGGATGGAATTAAATGAAAAACTGAATTGAATGTCCTTATATCATATTTAAAATTTTGGTGGCACTCCAAAAACGAACATGGTGTCCACTCCCCTTTTGTGTTTGATTTAGTGACCCAGTGTTTTTATGAGCGTACGAACCACAACGCCCATCAACATTTATCTAAACAAGACTCCAAGTCAAAATTTCTATATCGATTCGGCGCTTATTTTAAATTTGACCACTGTTTCATCCCGGATACCATCGATTCAAACCACAAATGTGCGTTGGCTTTAGAAACCACTTGCATCCCTTTTAATACAACCGATGCCTTGATCAACTCTGACGTTTCAATTTCTAAAGCCCCGAGTTGCATTTATTTAAATTCGGACTCCCTTGAACCTCATTCCATGAAACGTTTGATTGCACATTGTCATCGAGATTCAGTGATCATTATCAAATCAATTCGAGAAACCAAACAGCAGTTTGAGCAATGGAATCAGCTCAAAGCTTTAACTGAAATTTCTGTATCGATTGATACTTTTTATTGGGGACTCTTATTTCTTAGATCCGAACAACCCAAAGAACATTTTACGATAAGACTTTAATCTCTTGGGGAAATAAAATATTACTTTTAACTTTATGGCAGAATGAATTGGAGTATTTAAATCTATTAAAAAGAGATGCATTTCGAAAAGATTAATAAACATAAACAGATGAAAATTTATACAAAAACAGGTGATAAAGGCAGCACCGGACTTGTTGGTGGGACTCGGATACCTAAACATGATTTAAGAATTGAAAGCTATGGTACCGTCGATGAACTCAATTCGTATCTTGGTTTGGTCCGGGATCAAGCGATTTCCAATGACAGCAAAACAGCACTCATACAAATTCAAGAACAGTTATTTATCATTGGTGCCCTTTTAGCGACGGACCCTGATAAACTTAAAGACGACTCTAAAAGAAAACGTCTCGGAATCAGCTTCCTAAAAGCAGAATCAATTACATTTTTGGAAGAAAAAATTGATGCGATGAATGCCGCACTACCAGCACTGACTCATTTCATTTTACCAGGAGGCCATCAAACCGTGTCATTCTGTCATATTGCACGATGTATTTGTCGTCGGGCTGAGAGAAATGTCTCTAAACTCCATAGTACGCAACCCTTACAACCCGAACTCCTAGTCTATTTAAATCGCTTATCGGACTTCCTATTTGTATTGGCACGAAAATTGTCAAATGAGTTACAGGCGGAGGAAATCAAATGGATTCCCAATAAAACCACCTAATAATTGATTACAAAATTAAAAATTACTGTGTCACCATTTTTTAGTTTATCAGATGACATTACAACGTTCATAACTTTATTGATGAAATAAATGCTTTTTTACTTGATTTTTTCAACTAAAAAATTATTTTTGCAAAAATTAAATACTTCAAAAAATGTATTGGACATTAGAACTTGCCTCTTACCTAAGTGATGCGCCTTGGCCAGCCACTAAAGATGAATTAATAGATTATTCTATTAGAACAGGGGCTCCGCTCGAAGTTGTGGAAAACCTTCAATCAATCGAAGATGAAGGAGACTCTTATGACTCCATTCAAGAAATCTGGCCTGATTATCCATCAGATGAAGATTATCTTTGGAATGAAGATGAATATTAAAAACTCAAAAATTATTTAAAAAAGTCTCCTTCGAGGCTTTTTTTTTGCTTTATTTCACAAAGAAAATAACAACAAACTGTATCTTTGACTGTCTTTACATTTAAAGATTATTAAAATAAAAACCTATAATGAGTTTACTGAATTCGGTACTAAAAGTATTCGTTGGAGATAAATCCAAACAAGACGTCAAGGCGATCATGCCCGTCGTTAACAAAATAAAAACATTTGAAGCCGCCATTGCTGCCTTAAGCAATGATGCCTTACGCGCCAAAACTCAAGAATTCAAGTCGACGCTCGCAGACGCTTGTAAATCGCTCGAAGATCGCATTGCAGAATTATATCTTGAAGCGGATTCGACCGAAGACATTGATCGAAAAGAAGATATCTATTTAGAGATTGATGGTTTAAGAGATGACGTTTACGCAAAAACGCAAGACGTTTTAGATGCAATCCTTCCCGAAGCATTTTCGGTCATCAAAGAAACCGCCAAACGATTTGTCAACAATGCTCAAATTGAAGTCACTGCAAGTACATTCGACCGCGAACTTTCGGGCACCAAAGACTATGTCACTTTAAACGATGAAAAAGCATTTTGGGCCAATTCTTGGGATGCCGCCGGAAAACCAATTACTTGGGATATGGTGCATTATGATGTGCAACTTATTGGAGGGGTGGCAATGCATCAAGGGAAAATTGCCGAGATGCATACTGGAGAAGGAAAAACGCTGGTTGCCACGCTCCCCGTCTACTTAAATGCATTGACAGGTAAAGGGGTTCACTTAGTAACCGTGAATGATTACCTCGCAAAACGAGATAGCGCTTGGATGGCGCCCATTTTTCAATTTCATGGGTTGACTATTGACTGTATTGATTACCACAAACCAAATTCTCAAGAACGTAAAAACGCCTATAATTCCGATATTACTTACGGAACTAATAATGAGTTTGGATTTGATTACTTAAGAGATAACATGGCAAATACGCCCGATGATCTCGTCCAACGTGCGCCTCATTATGCAATTGTTGATGAAATCGATTCGGTTTTAATTGATGATGCGCGTACGCCACTTATCATCTCTGGTCCTATTCCTCAAGGCGATCGCCATGAGTTTATGGAGCTAAAACCAAAAGTAGAAGACATTGTTAGCATTCAACGAAAATACCTAACCACCGTGCTTGTTGAAGCCAAAAAGCTAATTGCTTCTGGCGACACCAAAGAAGGAGGTTTTCTGCTACTACGGGTCTTTAGGGGGATTCCAAAAAATAAAGCCTTAATAAAATTTTTAAGTGAAGAAGGCATCAAACAACTGCTTCAAAAAACGGAGAATTTTTATATGCAGGACAACAATAGAGAAATGCCCAAAGTGGATGAAGAACTCTATTATGTGATTGATGAAAAAAACAATCAGATTGAATTATCGGATAAAGGAGTCGAATATTTATCTGGAAAAGACAATCCCGACTTTTTTGTCATGCCAGAAATCGGCATGGAAATTTCTAAAATTGAAACTCAAAACCTTGCCGCCGAAAAAGAAGCCGAACTCAAAGAAGAATTATTTCGAGAATTTGGAATCAAATCGGAACGCATCCACACGCTCAATCAACTCTTAAAAGCCTATGCCCTTTTTGAAAAAGACATTCAATATGTGGTAATGGAAAACAAAGTGATGATTGTCGATGAACAAACCGGACGTATTATGGACGGCCGTCGGTATAGCGATGGATTGCATCAAGCGATTGAAGCTAAGGAAAATGTAAAAATTGAAGCCGCAACACAAACTTTTGCAACGGTGACCTTACAAAATTACTTTCGAATGTACCGCAAGCTTTCTGGGATGACTGGAACGGCAATCACAGAAGCCGGTGAGTTTTGGGAGATTTATAAATTAGATGTGATCGAAATCCCTACCAATCGTCCGATTGCAAGAGATGATCGCGAGGATTTAGTCTATAAAACCAAACGTGAAAAATACAATGCGGTGATTGATGAAGTCACTAATTTATCGAAAGCTGGACGTCCGGTATTGATTGGAACGACCAATGTTGAGATTAGTGAATTGTTAGGAAAAATGTTGAGCATTCGCAAAATCCCTCACAACGTCTTAAATGCCAAATTGCACAAAAAAGAAGCCGATATTGTGGCTGAAGCAGGACAGCCCGGACAAGTAACCATTGCCACCAACATGGCGGGTCGTGGAACGGATATCAAATTATCAGAAGAAGTCAAAGCCGCTGGCGGTTTGGCCATTGTAGGAACCGAACGTCACGATTCACGTCGTGTGGATCGACAGTTAAGAGGTCGTGCTGGCCGTCAAGGAGATCCAGGAAGTTCCCAGTTCTATGTCTCTTTAGAAGATAATTTAATGCGTCTTTTTGGAAGTGAACGTATTGCCAAAATGATGGACCGTATGGGCCTTGAAGAAGGCGAAGTGATTCAGCATTCAATGATTTCAAAATCGATTGAACGCGCCCAGAAAAAAGTGGAAGAAAATCAATTTGGAGTTCGAAAGCGTCTTTTAGAATATGATGATGTGATGAACTCGCAGCGTGAAGTCGTTTACAAACGTCGCTACAATGCCCTCTTTGGAGAACGTCTACGCGTCGATTTAGCAAATATGATCTATGACACGTCTGAAATTATTACGGAAGGCAATAAGGCTAATAACGATTATAAAAACTTTGAGTTTGAATTGATTCGTTACTTTTCAATGAGCGCCCCTGTTTCAGCGGATGAATTTGCGAGTAAAACCACGCAAGAGATTGCAGGAACGGTGTATAAAACAGCCTTTCAACATTACCTCTCTAAAATGGAGCGAAATGCAGAGTTAGCATTTCCAGTCATTCAAAATGTCTATGAAACACAGCGTGATAAATTTAAGCGTATTGTGGTGCCTTTTACTGATGGTGTCAAGTCATTACAAGTGGTCACCGACCTCGAAAAAGCGTACCAAACCAACGGAAAACAACTGGTAACGGATTTTGAGAAAAACATTTCTTTAGCCATTATTGACGATGCTTGGAAAACCCATTTACGAAAAATGGACGAGCTGAAGCAATCGGTACAATTAGCGGTCCACGAACAAAAAGATCCTTTATTGATTTATAAGTTTGAGTCGTTTGAATTGTTTAAGGCCATGATTGATCAGGTGAATAAGGATGTGATTTCATTCTTATTTAAAGGCGAAATTCCACAGGAAACCGCCAATACCATTCAAGAAGCAAAATCGCGCCGTCGAGAAAACACACAAACGTCTAAGGAAAATATTCCAAATTTAGATGAGCGTTCGGCACAATCCAGAGCGGCAGGCAATACCCAACGTCAACCACAAACCGTGGAAACCATTGTGAGAGATCAGCCAAAAATTGGACGTAACGATCGTGTGACGATTAAGCATGTGATGAGCGGCGAAAATAAAACCGTAAAATACAAGCAAGCAGAACCATTAATTGCCAAAGGCGAATGGGTGATCGTGAATGAATAAATCCTCATAACTTGCAAAACTAAACGTTTAATAATCAGGTATTTCTTTGGAGATGCCTGATTTTTTTTTACTTTTATATCAGTCTTAGATCCCAAATCTGATTCTTCATAACCAATTGAACTCTACGTAAGCGATTATTTTACTTTAAAAACCTTTGGGTCTGCTCCTAGCAATCGCTACGCTTTTGCGTAGAGTTGAATTCATTTGTTTTTCAATTTAAAAAGACACCACCACACGAAAGCATTAATGTGGTAGCAAGGATTTATATATATAAAAAAAGCGATTCGTAAGAACCGCTTTAAATGTTTTCACAACGGAATAATCCTTATTGTGAATTGATTT
>CAJQLD010000061.1 GCA_905479095.1 uncultured Flavobacteriaceae bacterium | reverse complement strand
GATTTAAGTCAAACCCTGAAGCTTTCCAAACAGCTCAATCATCCAGAACATCAATTCAAATCCATTCATGTTGGCGGCACCAATGGCAAAGGCTCTACGGCGCATATGTTGGCATCGGTGTTGCAAGAAGCAGGTTATAAGGTGGGTCTATATACATCGCCCCATTTAAAAGACTACCGCGAACGCATCCGTATTAATGGTGAAATGATTAGCGAAGATTTTGTGGTGGATTTTGTAGCTGCCAATAAATCCTTTTTTGAAGCCAATGCCTTGTCGTTTTTTGAAATGTCGGTGGGGATGGCATTTGATTATTTCGCACACGAACAAATCGATATTGCCGTGGTTGAGGTTGGGCTTGGCGGCCGCCTAGATTCTACCAACATCCTAAATCCGGAAGTGTCGGTGATTACCAATATAGGTTTGGACCACACCCAGTTTTTAGGCACGACTCTAGAAGCCATAGCAGGGGAGAAGGCAGGCATTATAAAACCAAATACTCCTGTAGTAATTGGCGAAACACAGTTAGAAACCGAAGTCGTTTTTAGAACCAAAGCCACTAAAGAACAAGCACCGATTTATTTTGCAGATCAACGCATAGAAAACACACTTCCCACAAGTTTAAAAGGTACTTATCAAATTCATAATGTACGCACGGTACTACAAACTATTGAAATCTTAAATACCGGGGCGTTTACAATCCCTACAGAAGCAGTGCAACAAGGCTTATTAAAAGTCACCGAAAACACCGGCCTTCGTGGCCGTTGGGAGGTTTTGGGCAGTTTTCCAACAATCATTTGCGATACGGCACACAATAGGGAAGGGCTACGTTTGGTGTTTAAACAGCTCTTAGCCGAGAAATTTCAACGCTTGCATATAGTGTTGGGCATGGTGAATGATAAAGACATCCCGTCGCTTTTAGAGCTATTTCCAAAGCAGGCACAGTATTACTTTTGCAAACCCAATGTTCCTAGGGGGTTAGAGGCGTCACAACTCGCGCAGATTTTTACAGAACATGGTTTTGAAGGAAGTGTCTATCGGTCTGTAAAAGACGCTTTAAAAGCTGCCAAACAAAGCGCATCCCACGACGATTTGATCTATGTTGGCGGCAGTACATTTGTGGTGGCGGAAATAATTTAACTTTTTATTAAAAATCTTTTGTGAATTGAAAAACTAGACTATATTTGCAGTCCAATAATTAGGGCGCATAGCTCAGTTGGTTCAGAGCACCTGGTTTACACCCAGGGGGTCGGGGGTTCGAATCCCTCTGCGCCCACAGAACATGAAAATCCACTCATTTGAGTGGATTTTTTTTGTTTATTAAGTTCTAGTTTTTTACACGAATCCAATTCCAAAAAGAGAGTATTTCTGTGCCCGTTCCTAAAGCAAAAGACACCATTAAACAACATCTAACAAAAACGTAAATCTTCAAATTTTAATCTTAGATGTTTGAGAACTCTTATTTTTTAGTACATTTGACCTGATTTTGACCCCAGGTTTGAATCTTCTAAAGCGACTGACCAACGCTAACTTATTTAAGAAATTAATTTACAGTAATAACTACTGTATACCTGTTTTTTGTGTGCGGTAGTTTCTATTAATTCTTGGAAACCTACAGTAAATGAAATTATACGAAGCCCTAGAAAAACAGCTCAAAACTGAAAATAATTTTGTTACTGATGATGGCGCCTTAAAAAAATGGGTAGTCATTAATAAAGCTCAGAATTTTGACCCCAGAATTATTGAATTATTACTGGAGAACCCCGAGCTCAAAGAAACGTTCTTTCTAGGGATTAAAGGGGCTTTGGTATTTAACCAGCAAAAGTTTATCCAGTTTTTAGAACAAAAAAACTACCTAAACGACAGTTATACCCAATACAAAAACAAAGTAGGCCTCACCATCAATGGCAGTTACCTCAAACAACGCAACGAAGTGGCCCTCGTATGGCCATTTAAAGACTGTGTGTTGGAAGGCGGACAAAGCCGCGAAGAAGACAAACGCGAAGAAATATTTTTTAATGAAACCTTGGCGCAAGACGAAATCACCCAATTGCTTGAACCCAAAGTTTTCACCAATGCTACAACCTATACCAAAGAGGGTGCACAAGAATTCACTGGATTTACACGCGATGCCGAACTGAACAAAAAACGAGGCTTGCCCAAAAACACCATTACGGACAACCTGATTATTAAAGGCAACAACCTCCTAGCCCTGCACAGCCTTAAAAAAGAGTTTGCAGGCAAAGTAAAGCTGATTTATATTGATCCACCCTACAATACGGGGAATGATAGTTTTGGGTATAATGACAGTTTCAATCATTCTACGTGGTTGACATTTATGAAAAATAGATTACAAATTGCAAAAACACTTTTAGCAAAGAATGGCATAATTTTTCTTCAGTTTGACGATAATGAATCTGCGTATGCAAAAGTCTTATGTGATGATGTTTTTGGAAGGGGAAATTATTGTAACCAAATAGCAATTGAAACTAATAGCACTTTTGGTTTTAAATCAACATCAGATAGTTTATTTAAACAAGCTGGATATATTTTATGTTATTCCAAAGATAAAAAGCATTTAATTCTGAATAAATTATTTATTGAAAGAGATTATGATACTGCTTATAAATTTATTTTTAATGATATTTCAATTCCAGAAGAAAAATGGATTTGGAGAAATATTGCCGATGAATTTATTGAAATTAAAGGATATAAGTCTAAAAAAGAAGCGATTAAAGAAATTGGTCAAAGTGCTTTTGACGCCGAAATAGCTAATTATGCAATAGAGAATGCAAATCGTGTTTTCAGAACTGCTTCTGTAACAGGTGGTGCTTTGAAAAAACGAAAAGAAACTATTAAACTATCAAAGTCTCAAAAGACTAAAATAGTTAGACATCCAAATGATGACATGGATTATAGGTTTATTGGTGGAGAAAGGGTCTTGTTTTATAAAGAGCGATTAACAGATATAGATGGTGAATTATTACCGGGTATAGTTTTAACAGATTTATGGACTGATATATCGATTGAAGGAATTGCAAAAGAGGGAGGTGTTAAATTTGAAAGAGGAAAAAAACCAGAAAAGTTACTCAAAAGAATAATTGATTTAACCACTACTGAAAACGACATTGTTTTGGACTATCATCTTGGAAGTGGCACAACTGCTGCTGTAGCACATAAAATGAAGAGACAGTATATTGGTATAGAGCAACTGGATTATGGTGAAAATGATAGTACAATTAGACTTCAGAATGTAATTAATGCAGACTCATCGGGAGTCTCAAAAGCAGTCAACTGGCAAGGCGGGGGATCATTCACTTATTTGGAACTCAAAAAACACAACCAAACCTTTATTGAGCACATTGAAGCTGCCAAAAACAGCAAGCAATTATTAAAAATTTGGGAGCAGATGAAAGCGAAATCCTTTCTCAATTACAATGTGGATCTCAAAAAACAAGACGCCCACATCGAAGATTTTAAGCAGTTGGAATTAGCCCAACAAAAAGAGCATCTGGTGGCCCTGTTAGATAAGAATCAGCTGTATGTGAATGTATCCTCATTAGCGGATGGTGACTTTGAAGTGCACCCCGAGGACCAAAAAGTGACGGCCGATTTTTATCAACTTAACAGATAAGAACTTTGCATCCACTAAAATATTAACAAAAAAATGATGGTTATAACCAAAAATGATTATAGATTTGCAGAGATAGAACCCGACAAGCCTCTCGACGATGCTCAAATGGTCGGGTCTTCGATTTTTATACCGTTTCGTAGTTTAATTTTTTTTAGACTATGAATTATTCCAAACCGCCTTTATCCTTTCAACAACAAATTGAAGCCTTCAAACAAAGAGGCCTCACTTTTGAGGACGAACATCCCTCGCGTGTCTTTTTAGAAAACATCAGCTACTACCGTTTACGGGCTTACACCTATCCGTTTCAAGACAATAGCAATAGCCAACATCCCTTTATAAAAAAGATCAGTTTTGAGGAAATCATCACCCTATACAATTTTGACAGTAAATTGAGAACGCTTGTTTTTGAAGCGCTTGAGAAAATTGAAATTGCATTTCGTACGCAAATCATTTACAGATGGAGTATGGAATATGGAAGTCATTGGTACACCGATCCAATGCTGTTTCGTAATTCTATGTATTTCGCAAATTCGCTGTCTTCTTTGGAAAAAGAAATTAACCGCAGTGATGAAACATTTATCAAACATTATAATGAAACGTATACCCATCCTAAACTCCCACCCAGCTGGATGAGTTTGGAAGTGAGTAGTTTGGGGCTGCTTTCAAAGCTATTTTTAAACCTGAAAAGGAATGCGCAAAAGAAGGCATTCACCCAGCATTTTGGAGTGTATAAGGTAGAGGTTTTGGAAAATTGGATGCGTAGTTTTTGCAATATTAGAAATATCTGTGCTCATCATAGTCGCTTATGGAACAGACGGTTATCGACTCAACTAGAGCTGCCAGAAAAAACCAAATACGAGTTTATAAACAGAGAACACATTTATCGTAATAAAATATACCCAGCACTTTGTGCCATGCAGTATATTTTAGAAATCATCAACCCTAAAAATGGGTTTAAAAAAAACTTAATTGAACTCATGAATGACTGGCCACTTCAACAAGAAAAGGATATGGGGTTTCCTATCGGTTGGCAGCATGAAAAATTCTGGAACTAACGATGGCCTATTTATATGATACCTTAATCAAAGAGTTTGGGAAACGAGAAATTGCAAGAACCGTGGTGCCAAACTATATTACGGACAATCTAAAATACGAGATAAGACCGTATCAGGAAGAATCTTTTCAACGGTTTATGCTTTGTCATAATGAAGCGTTTGATGGGAAACCCAACAAACCCTACCATTTACTCTATAATATGGCCACAGGAAGCGGAAAAACACTGGTGATGGCAGGATTGATGTTGCATCTCTATAA
This sequence comes from uncultured Flavobacteriaceae bacterium, assembly GCA_905479095.1. Taxonomy (GTDB): domain Bacteria; phylum Bacteroidota; class Bacteroidia; order Flavobacteriales; family Flavobacteriaceae; genus Hel1-33-131. The sequence goes on along the minus strand of CAJQLD010000061.1, from coordinate 26,819 downwards.
AAAAGGGGTTCGCAATTTTTTGTTTTTTGTAAATTCCAATAACATCATTCGGAAAACCAGAAATAATTTCTTAAATCCAGAAGCCTCTAAATATTTGTTCAGTCCAAAAATAGTGGTGGATGGAAAAACCATAGTGATCAAAGAGGTTGCCAATTTTGAAGAATCTGACTCCGAAAACATTAACATCAATTTCACCACCATTCAACAGTTACATATTGATTTGAATAACACCAAAGAAAACAGTGTGACCTATGAGGATTTTAAAGCTAAAAAAATTGCCTTGATTGCCGATGAAGCTCATCATTTAAGTTCAGGGACAAAAAGTGGAACCTTATTTGGCAGTTGGGAAGGCACCGTCGAAAAAATCTTAAAACAGAACTATGACAATATACTGTTAGAGTTTACAGCCACCTTAGATTATGACAGCCAAGCAGTCGTTAAAAAATACCAGGATAAAGTCATTCAAAAATACGACCTCTCACAATTTAGAGTCGATAAATTTTCAAAAGAAATAAATTTAATACGGTCTTTGTATGACGAACAAGAACGCATCATTCAAGCCTTGATTTTGAATTTATACCGACAAGAATTAGCGACCTCAAACACGATTAATTTAAAACCTGTAATTCTGTTTAAGGCAAAAAGAACCATCAAAGAATCCGAAGAAAACAAAAAAAACTTTCACAAATTGATTGAGGACTTCGATGGTAAAATGGTTGAAAACATCCAAAAAACGTCTACCGTTAAAATTGTACAAAAAGCATTTGAATTTTTTAAAACAAATTCACTGTCTTCAAACGAGATTTCAAAACGCATTAAATCTAATTTCAAAGAAGAAAACTGCATTAGTGCCAACAACGACAAAGAGGCTGAATTGAACCAAATTCGACTGAACACTTTGGAAGATGAAAACAACCCCATCCGAGCTGTGTTTGCCGTTCAAAAACTAAACGAAGGTTGGGACGTTCTAAACTTGTTTGACATTGTTAGATTATATGAAACAAGAGATGGAAAAGGGGATAAAATAGGTAAAACAACGCTTTCAGAAGCGCAATTGATAGGGAGAGGTGCCCGGTATTTTCCGTTTCAGTTAGAAGAAGGTCAAGATCAATACAAGCGAAAGTATGACGACGACATTTCGAACGATTTAAAAATATTGGAAGAACTCTATTATCATACCAAAGAAGATAATCGTTATATATCAGAGCTTAAAAAGGCGCTAGTCGCGTCAGGTGTTTATGAGGATGACGACACGCTACTCACAAAACAATTAACCTTAAAATTAGAATTTAAAAAGTCCAATTTCTATAAGACAGGTAAAATTGTTTTGAATAAAAAAGTAGAAAAGAGCTATAAAAACATTAAATCATTTTCTGACTTAGGCGTTTCAAAACGAAACTATGCATTCACCTTATCTTCTGGAATCGGTACAATGTCTGGTTTTTTTGATACGGACCAAAAAGAACCTAATATCGATCCTATCAAACAAAAAGATATTTTAGTTTCTGCCATTCCAAAACACATTGTTCGTTATGCTTTGAGTCAAAATCCTTTTTATTATTTTGATCATTTAAAACGGTATTTCCCTTCGATTGAATCGCTGTCTCATCTAATTAAAAGTAATCATTATTTAGGTGGGTTAGAAGTGACGTTTAATGGTTCAAAATCACGTCTAGGTGTTATTTCAAATGAAGACTATTTAAGTGCTGTTAAAGGACTGCTGCAAGCTATTGAAACTGAAATTAAATCAAATTTAACGGCGTTTGAAGGCTCTAAGTATCTAAACAAACCCATTCGTGACGTTTTTAAAGACAAAGAAATTAAGGTCTACAAAGACAGTACTAGAGCAGACGGTCAAGAAACGTTGGTTGCAAACGAACCTTGGTATGTTTACAATGCGAACTATGGTACGAGTGAAGAAAAGGAATTTGTAAAAATGTTTGCTCGTCGTTTCGAAAATTTAGAGAAATCCTTTGAAAATATTTATTTAATTCGGAATGAACGAGAAGTTAAAATTATTGATAAATTAGGGAGAGGATTTGAACCCGATTTTGTGTTGTTCTGCAAACAAAAATCCGGAAATGAATTAACCTATCAGGTTTTTATTGAACCTAAAGGCAATCATTTAAAAGCGCATGATAAATGGAAAGAGGATTTTTTAAATGAAATTAGATCAGAAAAAATGACCATAGAGATTGACTCAGATAATTATTTGATAACGGGGGTTCCATTTTATAACAATGAGAACGAAAACGAATTTAAGAACACATTAAATAACATATTTAGTGAAGAATAATAGTATATCATTTAAAATACACTTGACCTTTTTTCGTGCGTTTAAAGCGATAAAAAATCAAACCCCTTTGGCGTATAGTCTTCAAAAAGATTAATTAGTTTTAAGTGTTTCCTAAAACAAAAAAGACTGCCTTTTCGGGCAGTCTCTTTTTTATTTACAAATTGATTGTACTTATTTTTTAGGAACTAAAATTTTAAATCGATTCGTTGAATTACCTCTGAGCTTCGTTTAAGAAGATGGTATTAGTTCATTGAATTTAAAGTAAAAAATGTATTGGCTATCCATCATCTCCGTCACAGTTTTGATCACTTCCGTCAATAGGATCTACTGCCCCGGGGTTTATTGAAGCATTACCGTCGTCACAATCGTTACCAACAGTCACATAGCCATTTGGTTGAGTACAAGTAGTAATAGAAGTGAAATTATCTCCATAGCCGTCATTATCTGCATCTAGGTACCATACAGTGGTAGCACCTATGTTAGCATCAGAATCGTCACAGTCATCACCATTACTCACATAACCCACAGGTTGAGCACAAGCGACAGTTAAAACTCTGTTATCGCCATACCCGTCACTGTCAGTATCTGCGTAAAAAAGACTGCTCACACAGGGGTCTACCCAAGTGGCTACGCCACCAACCATGGTTAAAACTTGACCTTCAGTACCAGAACCTATATCACTATTTGCATTAGTATCTACATAGTTTTTTGTTGCAACATCTTGCGCCTCTGTAGGGTCTGCTACATTTTGGATTGGATTGGAATTCATATTTAATACAGCAATCACACTTAAATTTTCTGCAGAAACGTTGACATCCTCATTCACATTAATGTCCAATTCTCCGTCAGGCAAAACAATTTCTAAATTTTCATCTGAGGATTCTGCAATATAAGGTCCGTACTCTCCTGAAAGATAGTCACCAAAAACTAATTTACCCCCACTGTAATAATCGTCGGGGTTATTACCAAGAATTCGTACAGCAATGTTGTCTCCTGTATTTTTTTCAGCAAGTATATTTAAAGCTCCTGGGCCATTATCTTCGTCTACATCCCATTCTTCTAAACCCGCCGATGCTCCAGTTCCATACAATAAACCGTCATTATCTATCTGTAAGCCTTTGGCTGCTCCACCATCATTGTTAATCCAAAATCTTGTAAGCTAATGTTTTGAATCGCTACATGATCCCAAGAGCCAGAACCCGCACCAGCAAGAGCCGTCCAAGCGGTTCCATTGTAATAATAAAACCCTGCAGTCGCATCGGTTTGGTAAATCAATAGACCGTCTGCTGCAGCTGTAATTTCATCACGTTCGGTTTCTGTCATTCGTGGAATCAAAATACCGCCTTCTGTAGAAGTAATTTCCAAAGCTGCCGAAGCATCTATTACGGGCGTGTTAATTCCTACTTGAGCCGTTAAGCCCATGCTAAAAATAAGAGCACAAAATATGATTATTTTTTTCATTTCTTAATAACTTTAAACGTTGACAATTGGTTTTGGGTATTGGTAGTATGTAATATATAAATTCCTGTTGGAAGTTCAGACACATTCAATTCGTTGCGGTCAGATTCTAACACGCTTTGTCCAGATACATTGTACAAAATAGATTTTTGAAGGTTTTTTGACACAATGATCAGTTTGTCTGTCGTTGGATTTGGATAGACTTTCACAAAATCAGTTGCAGCTATTTCTTCAACCGTAAGACTCGCATCTTCCGAGCTGGCTGTTATTTTTGTGAATTCTAATGCGGTAAAATCATAACTTAAGGTGTTATTGGTTGCGTCTTTAACAGTTGGTGAATGCGCTGTCCAAGTACCGTCTGCACTTTGAGTTTCTAGAACTAATTTAGTTTTATCAATACCATTGAGGTCATCATCTGCATACGCAAAAACAAGAGTTCCCGTAAAGTTATTCAACGCTGTTGAAGCCTCATACACTCTAGCGATACTCTTATTGCCATTAACTTCTTCAGCATCGGTTAGTAATGTGACAGTTGAGCCATCAGGGATGATATAGGCTTCACTGGGGGTAAAAGTCAGCCCATCTAAAGAAATAGAAGCTGTGTTTTGAATCTTAATTGAAGCACCGTTTGAAACGGTTAAAATTTGACTAAACATTAGGCCAGGAAGGCATAAGAATCCTAAAAGATAATTTTTCATAATTGGTTAATTTTACACGAAAATACAAATACTCTTTTTTAAAATAAAATAAAATACTTTTTATTTACAACTTATTAAAGTTTTTGATCTGTTTTTACTGAAGCTCAGCTGAAAATGTGATTAAACAAAGAGTTCAATCTTATGTTTAGAGTCGCAAAAAAAAAATCCACTCAAATGAGTGGATTTTAGAAAGTATACGATTTTAAAATCGCCTTAAACTAACATGGTCACAGGGTTTTCAATAAAGCCTTTTAAGGTTTGTAAGAACTGTGCGCCCGTTGCGCCATCTACCGTTCGGTGATCGCAAGCGAGGGTGAGTTTGATGGTGTTTCCAACAACAATCTGTCCGTTTTTAACCACTGGTTTTTGAACAATGGCCCCCACCGATAAAATCGCTGAGTTGGGTTGGTTGATAATCGATGTAAAACTTTCAATCCCAAACATCCCTAAGTTAGACACGGTAAAGGTACTGCCGTCCATTTCTTGAGGGGTTAATTTTTTGGTACGTGCACGGCCAGCAAAATCTCTAACGGCGGCGCCAATTTGCGGCAAGCTTTGCTCATTCGCAAAACGCACCACAGGAACGACCAAACCATCTTCAACAGCCACCGCCACACCAACGTGTACGTGGTTGTTTAGTTTCATACGATCTGCAAACCACTGTGAATTTACTTGTGGGTGCAAACGCAATGCCAACGCACAGGCTTTGACAATGATGTCGTTAAATGATATTTTTGTATCTGGAACCGTATTGTATTGCGCTCTAAAGGCCATGGCATTGTCCATGTCAAACTCCACATTCAAATAATAATGAGGTGCAGAGAATTTAGATTCGCCCAAACGTTTCGCAATGGTTTTACGCATTTGCGAGTTTTTAATTTCTTCAAAATCTTCTTGACCTGTGGGTACAAATTTCGCAGTACCTGCTGATCCAGCTGCTATAGGAGTGAAGTTTTCAACATCGCGTTTGATGATGCGTCCGTTTTCGCCACTACCAACCAATTGGTTCAAGGCAATGCCTTTTTCGTCTGCCATTTTTCGCGCTAGTGGCGAAATATGCAAGCGTCCTGTTGTATTTGGAACTGCTACTGGTGCAGCGGCTGCTTTGGGTGTTTCTTTGATTACTGGAGCGTCTGCTTTTGGAGTGTCTGTTGGAGCTGCTTCGACAACTGTTGAAGTTGAAAAGTTAGCAGCGACCGCTGAAACATCCGTTCCTGCAGGGCCAATAATAGCCAAAAGATCATCTACTTTTGCAGAGTCACCTTCTTGCAATCCAATGTATAATAAGGTTCCTTCATTAAAGGATTCAAATTCCATCGTTGCTTTGTCCGTTTCGATTTCCGCTAAAATATCGCCTTCTTCGATCACATCTCCCACTTGTTTGAGCCAGCTTGCGACGGTCCCTTCTTCCATGGTATCGCTTAAGCGTGGCATGGTCACCACAATCACACCTTCAGGAATGCTTGCTGTGCTTGGTTCCACAACGGTTGCAGCGGCTTCTACTGGAGCCTCTGTTTGTTCTGGAGTTGTTTCTTCTACGGCAGCTGTTGGATTCAAAAGTGCCGAAATATCTTCGCCTTCATCGCCAATAATGGCTAGAAGTTCATCGACCATCGTCGTTTCACCTTCTTGAACACCAATGTGAAGTAAGGTTCCTTCATTAAAGGATTCAAATTCCATCGTTGCTTTATCGGTTTCGATTTCCGCAAGAATGTCACCTTCTTCAATTTTGTCTCCTACTTTTTTCAACCAGCTCGCCACGGTTCCTTCTTCCATGGTATCGCTTAGTCGGGGCATGTTAACTATGATTGCCATAACTTATAATTTATGTTGTAAAAATGGATAATCTTCTTGTTCATATACGACATCGTACATCAAGCTTTTTTCTGGATAGGGCGATTCGTCAGCGAATTTCTCACATTCAGCAACTAGTTCTTTCACACGCTTATCAATGACTTTAATGTCGTCTTCTGTGGCATATTCTTCACGAAGAATAACATCTAAGACTTGTGTGATTGGATCAATTTTCTTGTATTCTTTGACTTCGTCTTTGGTTCGGTAGTGTTGTGCATCACTCATAGAATGCCCTCTGTAACGATAGGTCTTCATTTCTAAAAATGTTGGACCATCCCCGCGTCGAGCGCGTTGAATGGCTTCATCAAATGCTTCCGCCACTTTGATCGGGTTCATCCCATCCACAGGACCACAAGGCATTTCATAGCCTAATCCTAATTTCCAAATATCGGTATGGTTAGCAGTTCTGTCTACAGACGTTCCCATGGCATAGCCGTTGTTTTCACAAACAAAAACCACTGGAAGTTTCCAGTTCATCGCCATGTTAAAAGTTTCGTGTAATGAGCCTTGACGGGCTGCACCATCGCCAAAATAACAAAGGGTGACCGCACCTGTTTCGTGGTATTTATCTCCAAACGCCATTCCAGCACCTAAAGGAATTTGTCCTCCAACAATTCCATGTCCGCCGTAAAAGCCTTTTTCTTTTGAGAAAATATGCATCGAACCTCCCAATCCTTGAGACGTTCCAGTAGCTTTTCCAAAAAGTTCTGCCATCACACGTCGTGGATCAACGCCCATCCCAATGGGTTGTACGTGATTTCGATAGGCCGTAATCATTTTGTCCTTGGATAAATCCATGGCGTGCAAAGCACCTGCTAGGACGGCTTCTTGTCCATTATATAAGTGGAGGAATCCTCTTACTTTTTGTTGAATATAGACCGCTGCAAGTTTGTCTTCAAACTTTCGCCAGAGCATCATATTTTCGTACCAATCAAGGTAGACTTCTTTAGTTATCTTCTGCATGCGTTTACAGTAATTTTTTTTAATGTAAAGACAAAAGTAATACTTTGATTGATAACCTAAAAAGAGTAAGAGTTAATTTTTTAAAAAATCGTTACAGTACGGTTTTGTCAAAGATCCATGGAAGGATATTTTCAACCGATTTTGAGTGTGCTATTTGTCCAGAAGTGCCCATGAAATACAGTTCCATCGGGGTGTTTTGTTTGACTTCATACTCTGATAATGCTTGTCTGCAAGCACCGCAAGGGGGGATGGGTTTTGTGGTTGGAGTTAGCGTGGATCCTGCGACAATTGCCATTCGGATAATTTTTTGATTTGGAAATTCTGCACCGGCATAATAAATAGCGGTTCGTTCGGCACACAATCCAGAAGGGTAGGAGGCATTTTCTTGGTTGTTTCCAGAAATAATTTCACCGTTTTCCAGTTCTAAGGCGGCACCAACTAAAAATTTAGAGTAGGGTGCATAGGCTTTTTCACGAGCTTCAGACGCTTTTTGAAGGAGGTTTTGGATCGGAGCTGCTAATTCGTCCACCGTGTCATACACCTCAAACGCAGTATCAATTTTTATTTTCTTCATTATTGGTTCAGACAAAAAAACTATTGCATGGGGCAATAGTTTTGGTTAGTATTTTGAATAAAGTTACTAATTAATATTCAGAATACTCTCCATCTCCGAAATTAAATGCTAAAGAGAAGCGCAACGTATTTTCTAAAGGGCTTTGTACTTTGGACGCTGAAAATAAATAAGACAGATCGATATCAATCGTAGTATATTTAAAACCAGCACCTAAAGCAAAAAACTTTCGAGCGCCTTTGAATTCATTTTCGTTAAAGTAACCCAATCTTAATGCAAATGAATCTTGATATAGATACTCTGCTCCTAAGGCCCAGGTAAATTCATCTATTTCTTCACTAAAACCACCGGGCGCATCGTTAAGCGATTGAAACACACCCGCCATAAATCCAACTTCTGGGTCTTGGCCTTCTATGATAACATTGCTGTTTTCTATTCCGCCTAAAGTGTCTGTATTGGCCTCTGTAGTTCCGTTTTCAGGGTCATAAACGCCATTGCCATTCGAGTCTGTATAGTTGTATTCAGTTCCATAAATAGGAGGTGTTGGAACCAATAGTTTAGTGACTTCTGCGGTCACATTGACTCTGTTGTATTGATCAAAAATAAAATCAAATCCTCCACCTAATCTTAGATTGGTTGGCAAGAAATTTTCTCTACCAGCATCGTCATATTTCATTTTCGGACCCAAGTTTTGAATGGCAAATCCACCTCTCCAACGCCCATTAAAATCGCTGTAAGCTTCTTCTTCACTTTGATAGTATCCTGCAATATCCACACCAAATGAACTGGCCGCTTTGGCGCTGGCGTCCACTGCTTGTATTTTTAAATCTGATCTTAAATAACGCAAGGCGACCGCCATTGAGAATTGATCTGAAAGTCTCAAAGAGTAGGATGCATCAAATGTTAATTCGTTTGGTTTTTCTATCAACGCTTCAGAAAATTCATCGGCTCTTAATTCAATCTCACCAAGTGAAAAATACTTTAAACTAACGGCAAACGCACTCCGTTCGTTGAGCCTGTTAAAATAAGTAAGATTCCCTAAAAAGATATCATTGACTAATTTGCTTAAATACGGTGTGTAACTCACTGCAATTCCTGATTTTGCTTCAGAAAAGGCGTATTTTGAAGGATTCCATTGTTGTGCGTGTGCATCTGCTGAGGTTGCAACGCCCATATCCCCCATCCCTGCGGCACGCGCATCGGAAGCAATCAATAAAAAGGGCACTCCAGTGGTAATAACTCTAGAATCTTGGTTTGGAATTACCGTAGTTTGAGCGGTTGTATTGTTTAAAAAAATCGACACTAAGAACAAAGCGAGTAGTGTTGATTTTTGAATTTTTTTAGATGGAATCATTTTTAAATTTATTTTTGACAAAGATAAGTTAATATTAAAGTATTACAAGTTTTTCAATTTTTTCTGCGCTCATTCCAGAACTCGTGGAGCGCACGTTCAATTTGTAAACATAAACGCCTTTCCCAATTTTGCTTCCAAAATCGTCGGTACCATCCCATGTAATATCTCTGGTAACGGAGCTATTGAGTCCGCTAGTTTGGCGATTGATGGTTTTGACCAGTTTTCCTGAGATCGTAAATATTTGTATAGAAACGTCTAAAACCTCCGAACTATTGTGGCTAAACCAAAATTCGGTATAATTTACAAACGGATTTGGGAAATTAAGCACATTTCTAAGCTCTAGACTTTCGTCTTTATCAAACACCATAAATTGAATGTCTTGAACAGATGAGTTGTTGTAGACATCCCATGCTTTTAAAGAGAGGGTGTGTAACCCAGGCGCTAAATCTCTAAAAGGATAGCTCAAAGTCCCGCGTTGGTAATCATCTACTGCGGCCGAGTAGTAATCGTTTAATTTGTAAACATTTGTTTCATCTCCGTCTAAAGTAGCCACTAGATCATGTCCAACTCCACTGGCTGTATTGATGCCGTTTTCGTCATATAGATTGGCTAAAAGTGTGGGGTTTTCATTGGTAATGCCACCAGAAACAAAGTTTTCGTCGTTCATAAACAGCGCAATTGTTGGGCCCAAATTATCCTCTGGGGCGTCTGCGTTCAGCCCGCCGATTACAACCTCTAGGTTATAGCCGTGGTTTTGTAAAAGTGTTTCTGTTTTTGAATAGAGGCTGATTTTACCAGTGCCTTCTTGCAAACTAATGTCTTTTGGAACCACAAATTCAAGTTCATACTGTCCATTAGTCACACTGGCTTGTCCTCTAAAAATCACCTCTCCTAAAGCATCAAAATCAATGGTAATTAACGAATTGTCGGCATTTTTTGTGCCATCATTCCCAATGGTAGAGCGTTTAATGTCTTTATCGTAAACAGTTGCGGTTAAAATGCCATTATAATTCGTTAATATACCACCCTGGCCGTTTGTTACATGGCCTTCAATTTTGGCTTTACTCAATGCTTTTAGGACTTGAGTAGTCGTATTAATAGGTTCGTTGTTGATTTTTATCACTTGAATGCCCGGGTCTGCAATCGGAAGCATAAGAGCAGGGTCGCCAATAAAAAACACTAATCGCCTTTGAGAGCTATTGGTAATCATTGGGTCGTTTTTGGTTTGCCTCAGTGCTTCTGCAATACTCGTTTTTTGATTCGTACCAAAAGCAAATAAATATTGCCCTAAAGTTTCATTAAAACTAATTCCAACATTGACATAAATTTGTCTTGTGGTTGTGATTAATCCAATAGCACCGCCTGTTTTATTCCAAAATAAATACTCCCCTGCGGTCACTCTAAAAGGATTGTCAAATTTGGTGTACTCGCAAGTCACAGTTACAAAACAATTTAATTTTGTTGGGTTGTTGACTTCCTGAGCATTTATTTTATCAAAAATTCGTTCGCCAGCTAAACCATCTTCGCCGCCGTGTCCAAAATAATTCACCACAACCGCCCCAACTTCGAGAGCATCAAAAATAGCTTTGTTGACTAATGAATATCGAGGGCCGCCAGAAGACGTTTCTTGAACGTAAGAATCTGCATGAATTTTTGAAACATTCAAATACGGTTTTTGAGCTTTTACGCTTTCTGCGATTGCATCGGTTGTTTGTTGAATCAAAGCATCACTCGATTTATCGACATCATCAGAAATAAGAAGAAAATTGTTCCGCCAACTGCCATAAGCTTCGGGTTGATAATAGGATTCTATTTTGTCGACCATGTCTTTGGCACGTTGTGCGTTTTCGGCGAGAATGCGTCCCACGGCAATGTCAAGTTTATCCGAATTGGCCATTGTGCCTTCGTTGGCATCCATCATCCCGAAAAAATCATCCGAAATAAATGAGTTTGTTAAACTAAAACTGTTTAGGGAATACCAAGAAGGTACAATGTTCGTGTTGTTTGAAACACGGTCTTTATAGTCAAATGATGCGTCTCCAAATAAGCAAACGTATTTGAGTTTATTGGTCGATGAAGATGCGTTGTCATAAACGTATTTCACAAAATTTCTAATGGCTGCAATATCTTGCATTCCAGAGCTGAATTCTTGATAGATGGACTTTAAGGAGTACACCTTTACATTTAGGTTGTTTTTGGTTCGGTTTAGTTGTGCGAGTCGCTCCGCTTGTGTGTATAAATAATCAGGCGTAATAATAAGGTAATCAACATCTTTAAACCCCCCTTGATTATCTAAAAAAACAGTCCCTTTAATATCTTGATTTGATACTGTAGAATTATTAACCCGCCTTGGCGCATAATAATCGGAAACGGATACGGCTTGGTAGTTTTTAAGGGAGCCTAAGTTAGTTTTAAAACTAAATTGTGCTGCGGCCTCGGTGTTTGTATAAAAAGAGATTTGGTAAGGATTGGTAATATCCCAAATTTCTGAGATGGAAGCGGCCTTTGAAATTTCAAAAGCTCCCACGCCAGATTGTGTAGCAGTAGCGTTGTTTTTAAATTGAAATTGAGTTCCTGGACTTTCTAGGATGCATTCGGCTTCTATTGAAATATAATCTAAATACCCAGAGGCTGAGGGGTTGCCATTATTATTGTAAGATAACTCCACTGAGATCGATTTTGAATTGGACGTTGTTAAGTTGTTGTAAAAACGTTCACTCGCTAAATTTTGTTTGCCAATGGCTGCAAATGTTAGGCTACCAACGTCGGCGCCGTTTAGTTTAACTTGCATGGAGCTAGTCGATTCTGAAACGGCAGCGGTATATACTTTTAAACTAATAGGGGTTGTGGTGATTAAATTCGGGAATTCGAAATCAAATTTCCGTACGTTTTCTACATAAAAACGATGCCCAAACCAGCGACGCCCCATTTTGGAGAGATTGTAATCGTCCGACTCCACAAATTTATAATCGTGAAAGGTCGTAAAGGTTGTTATCGGTGCAGCTGAAGGCTCTGTTGCAGGGCGCATTCGTAGGCCTTTAGTTGTGCCAACTGTGATATAGTAGTAAGCCACATCGGAATAAGGATTGATGTGAGAATTGTTGTCAGAATTAAATTTTTTAGGACCAATTGCATACATCAAAATATGGTCTTCGTTATGAATGATGCCATCTGCCTCTCCTATAAATTGGATGGAGTTTTCAATCAAATCGTTAGAGACCGTTTCAGAATTAAGTAACGGAAGTGAAGCACCTCCGTGTCCATATACTTTGATGTTTTGAGGGTTTACATTATCTACATTAATACCTAGGTCGCTTAAGAAACTTTTACTGAGCTTATGGACTCCAGTCGTGTCTACAGCAAATCGATACCATTCTCCAGATTTTAAGACAGAACTCGTTAGTGAACTTGTGTTTTTGAACGCTCTTGCTTGCGCTTTTAATCGATACGAAATGGTGAAACTTAGGACTTTTTTTAGAATCCCATTTTCGTTAAAAATCGGACTAATTTCTATATATGTGTTAGAAGAATTTCTGGCAGTTGTATTGGTAACTTTTAATTGTGGATTATTTGGAATTAATTTTTGAGAAAGCGTTTTTAAGTCTGCAATTGATAATTGTTCTGTTTGCATAGACGTTATGACTACCGATTTCTCATTGACGGATCCTTTGGAGTCCCATTGATTCGCATACGTAATTCCGTTAGTAGAGGAGTAATTGAAGTGTTCTGCGCTAAATGTAGGGATTTCAATTGAAGTGTTGTTAGTGGAAATTTCGGATGTCTTCTTCCAGTTAATGACAAAGCTTTTTGTTTGAGACATTCCCAAGAAAGAACAAAAGAAAAAAACAACTAAAAAATTTATTTTCATACAGAAGAAACGCATCCTCACCGACATTATTTTATATAAATATAAGAGATTTTCAAAATTACAATAATAAAATTCTAAAATCCTCGTTTTTAACTAAAGTAATCTAAAATAACTCGTTACAAAAATTGTTCAAATCACCTTAATTTGTATTGCATTATAATCTATAAATTAGTATATTGCGTGACCAAATCCAAGTGTGTTTATTAATTATAAGTTGAATATGAAAAACAGCATCACATTTAGAATACTACTAGTATTAGCAGTATCGACGTCCTTAGTTGGGTGTAATAAATCCTCAAGCGGTGGAAATACTTCCAGAGCGACCGGATGGCAAATTAACTCCAAACTCGGAGGTTTTCAATATAACACCAGCTTCAAAGAACAAGAAACTGCTCCTGGTTTAGTTTTTATTGAAGGTGGCACCTTTACAATGGGTAAAGTGCAAGATGATGTAATGCATGATTGGAATAATTCTCCAAACCAACAGCACGTTCAGTCCTTTTATATGGATGAAACAGAAGTGACTAACTTAATGTATTTAGAGTTTTTAGAATATCAAAAACGAGTCTATCCTCCAACGGATCCTCGATTTAAAGCCATTTATAAAGGCTTTCTTCCGGATACATTAGTATGGAGGAATCGTTTAGGGTACAGCGAGATGATGGTCGAAAATTACCTTCGTCACCCAGCCTACAGAAACTATCCAGTTGTTGGAGTCAGTTGGATTCAGGCCACAAGATTTGCCGAATGGAGATCGAACAGAGTTGCTGAAAAAGGCTTACAAGAAGAAGGCTATCTTGAAAAAGATTCTCAAATCACACATACCACAGCTGAAAGTAACTTTAATATCAATACCTATGTAGTTGCGCCAACTAAAGCTTTTGGAGGTAACGATACGATTACACTTCCTGGTAAAAGAAGGTCCATTGCAGAAAAAGATTCAATTAATTTATACGCAACCAGAGAAACAGGTGCCATACAATTAAAATACCGTCTTCCAACAGAATCGGAGTGGGAATATGCGGCTCTTGGTATGGCTGACCTAAGAAGTTATAACGCCTACAGAGGCCGCAAAAAATACCCTTGGGATGGTCAATACTCGCGTTCTGGAAGTCGAAAATCAAAAGGCGATCAATTGGCTAATTTTAAACAAGGAAAAGGAGATTACGGCGGTATCGCAGGATGGTCCGATGATGGTGCTGATATCACCAATGAGGTGATGTCCTATGAGCCAAATGGCTATGGTGTTTATGACATGGCTGGAAATGTTGCCGAATGGGTTGCAGATGTTTACAGACCTATTGTAGATGACGATTTTAGTGACTTTGGATACTATAGAGGAAACCAATATGAGAAAAATAAAATTTCAAGTGATGGTACATTTAAAATCGTTGAGCTTGATGAAATTGAGTATGACACCCTTTCAAATGGTAAGTTAGTTGCAAGAGCACTTCCAGGTGAAATTGCTCAAGTACCTGTAGATGAGGATGAAACCTATTTACGTACTAATTTTGATAAAAGTGACAATGTAAACTTCCGAGATGGAGATGATAGATCATCAAGGTTTTTTGATGACTTGGAAGACAACGAAGATCAACAAATGTATAATTCTCCAGACCACAGCATCTCAAATGATTCAACAGGTTTAGTAAGAGAATATGATAAGTCAGATTCAAGAACTTCACTTATCAATGATGCAGCACGAGTTTATAAAGGAGGCTCTTGGAAAGATAGAGAGTACTGGCTCGATCCAGCACAAAGACGCTACTATCCAGAAGATAAAGCAACCGACTATATCGGATTTAGATGTGCAATGTCTAGAGTTGGATCTAAATCATCTTCAAAAAAGAAAACGAAAAACTAATTAGTTGTTCTGATAACATATAAAGTCCTAACAATTTTAATTGTTAGGACTTTTTTTATTAATTTTAAGTTATGGAATTAAACCAAATTCATCAACTTTTTTTAGAGTGTTCAGTGGCTTCTACAGACACGCGACACATTCAACAGAATTCGTTATTTTTCGCACTCAATGGGCCTAGTTTTAATGGAAATTCCTTTGCGCATCAAGCCCTTGAAAGCGGTGCAAAATATGCCGTGATTGATGAGGTCGTGCACCCCACAGATGAACGTTTTATTTTGGTGGATGATGCCTTAGAAACCTTACAGAATTTAGCACGTTTTCATAGAGATTATTTGGGACTTCCTATTATTGCACTCACAGGCAGTAACGGCAAAACAACCACTAAAGAGTTAATCCATGCCGTTTTAAAACCACACTTCAAAACCGTGGCGACTGTTGGCAATCTAAACAACCATATAGGCGTGCCCTTAACGCTTTTAAGTATGACTGCTGAGACCGAAATCGGCATTGTAGAAATGGGCGCCAACCATGCAAAAGAAATTGCGATGCTTTGCGAAATTGCCCAACCAAACGTGGGCTATATTACCAATTTTGGAAAAGCGCATTTAGAAGGCTTTGGCTCGGAAGATGGCGTCGTAAAAGCCAAAAGTGAGCTGTATGACTACTTGAAATCCAACTCAGGGTTGATTATTTTGAATTCGGATGATGCAAAACAAGTGGCGCAAGTAGGAGATTATGATACGGTTTATACGTTTTCGGAAACTTCTGAAACATCCGTGAATGTAAAGTTAATAGCTACGCAGCCTTTCTTGAGTGTTGCGTTAAAAAATAGTACGATTAAAACTCACCTGGTTGGAGCGTATAATTTTAATAATAGTGCAGCCGCTTTGACCATTGGAGCCTATTACAATCTGACGCCCTTACAGCTCAAAGAAGGAATTGAATCCTACGTTCCAGCAAATAACCGATCGCAAATCATCCAGCAACACTCCAATGAAATATTACTAGACGCCTACAATGCCAATCCGAGCAGCATGGAAGTTGCTTTGGAAAATTTTAAAGGCATTCAAAATTCGCAAAAAATTGCTATTTTAGGAGATATGTTTGAGTTGGGAACAATGACCTCTAAAGAACATTTAGAGGTAGTAAATCAAGCAATATCAACCAAAGGATGCGTATTTTACTTTGTTGGAACTCATTTTTTTGAACAAAAAACAGACGATCCAAAGCTCCAGTTTTTTGAAACCTTCCAAGACCTTCAACTGCACTTAGAACAATCAACCATTTCAAATACGAGTGTTTTGATAAAAGGCTCACGAGGTATGGCCTTGGAGCGGGTTCTGGAATTGATTTAATTACAATTTAAAGGTCATAATTAGAGAGGGTCTACAAATTTTACTTTGTCAATCTGAACCCTTTTCAGATTCTGATACAATATAATCTCTAGTCAATTAAGATTATGAAATAAATTAATACGACTGATTTTTTATTATTCAGATACCCTCTTTTTGTAGCTTTAAGCCAGGCTTGACTGTTGTGTTTTTTTTAGCAAAAGCGGTAGGATAAACAGGAAAAAAATTATTTTTAATTGTAAATAAAAAGCAACAAACTTTCTTTCAATTCAAAAGGTATTTGTATATTTGAGTATAAATTGACCAATTTTGAAATATTTTATTCTAGCAATGCTATGTGTACCAAACACTGTTTCAGTCAATAATAACCCTTTAGAAGTTAATGAGAACAGTAGTGTGAACAGAGTTTATGGACTTTCAACAGCTTTGAGGGATTTTTCTGGAACGCTTTTTTTTGCGTATGCAGAGGACGAACTTATTGGTATTACTGAATCTGATTTAGTACTAGAAACTCTAAGTAGTGATGGCGTTTGGAATAGTTATGAGGTAGATGTAGACGATGCGAATAATACTTTAAGCTATGATTTTACAGATTTAGGATTCACAAAAATCACAGCCAGCTCGGTCAATGCGAGTCTTACTGTTGAAGAAATCGCTAAAAATTATTTTGTAAAAGTTTATCCAAATTCAACAACTGACAAACTGATCATTGCTTCAAAAAATATTAAGAATTCTATTTTGTACAACATTAATGGACAAAAAGTATTAGAAACTGACCGCAACGAATTGAATGTTTCACAACTTCCAATAGGGGTTTACTTATTACATACCACCAATAACCAAGACCAAATTTCAACATTTAAAATAATCAAAAACTAAGATGAAAAAAATCACATTAATAGCACTTATGCTTTTTACAGCACTGAGTTATGCACAAGGCATTGAACTCAATGGGACAATAAGCGCTCAAGACAATCAAATTAAAGATGTAGCAGAGCCTACAGAAACACAAGATGCTGTAACCAAAAATTATATTGACATATTAATTGCTGATTTAAACTCAAAGATTGCTGATTTAGACTCAAGGATTATTGATTTAGAACCGGATCCTGCTACTAACTTTGTTGTTTCCACAATGGATACTAGTGTTTTTGTAAATGGCTTTACGTTTGAAACTGGTCCAGAATGTCCACAATCCATTGAAGAGTTTTATAGTTGTGAACCTAGTGTTGTCATTAATTTCCCTTCATCTAACACAAGCGATATCCCAGTAAGTATTAATTTTAAAATGACACTGGTATATTTAGGTACTTCATTTAATATAAGTTTAAACCAAAATGAACCTGTTCAACTATATAGTGGTGAACTTATCGAATGCCAAACAATAAATTTAAATATTGACATCCCTGTAAATCCATCAAACTGGGTGACTAATGGTGGGACTAATACTTTAGTTATTTTGCCCACTAGCACTAGTGTAGAAGAAGAAAATGATGAATGTATTGTTTATAGTAAAAATAGTGATGGGAATTATTTAGAAATTTTTTATGAATATAACTAAGTACTGATAAATTAAGTTCATATTCTAATTTGTTATAAATAGATATTTCGACAAAAAAACCACTCATTTCGAGTGGTTTTTTTTGTGGGTCATACTGGATTCGAACCAGTGACTTCTACCCTGTCAAGGTAACACTCTGAACCAACTGAGTTAATGACCCCTTTTGTAAGGGTGTAAAAATACTAATATCTTTTAATTATGTATCTTTATTTTTTAATTTCTGAGATATTTTATAATTAACCAATATTTAGAACCTTGATACTTTTAACCAATCAAACATTTCCTAACTATATAATCAAATTCATGTCCGATGAATGGATCGTTAATAATATCGCTGTTTTAGTGGTTGTTATTTTCATCTTAGGGTTAGGTCGTTTTTTGTCCTCTCAAAATAATATCAGAGTTACGTATCTCATGGGAGTGATTTTATTTTTCACATCGGTGGTGACCCCTTTGCGAACGGCTATTAATGGGCACTGGAATGTGGTTACAGACTTGCCCTTTCATTTGTGTGGAATTTCGGGTCTGATCTGTTCTTTCCTTCCTTTTTTAAAACGCAAACAAGCTTTGTACGATTTTGTGTTTTACACAGGAGTTATCGGAGGCATCATGTCTGTGCTAACCCCTCAAATGAATGGCTATGACGGCAGTGATTTTGCGTATTTAGAATACTATATAAGACATGTATTGATTTTTTTATTACCCCTGTATATGCTTCAAAATTTAAATATCAGACCCTCTAAATATTCAGTTCTCACCTCCTTTATTATCATTAATGTATTATTGGTTTTTATCATGCCTTTGAATTTCTATTTAGGCTCAAATTATATGTATTTGGCAGAACCGCCACAAGCTAACAACCCTTTAATCATCGGAGTATGGCCCTATTATTTGTTATGGTTTGAAGTATTTATTGTGGTATTGATGTTTATTTTTTATAAACTTTCTATATTGAGATTTAACATAAATAGAAGTAACTAATTAGCGTTTATAGCAGACTTCACTATCTTCGCTACAGAAATGAATTAAACCCTAAATATATGAAACTTCACATCCTACTTTTAGCCGTACTCTTTTTTCAAACGGGTCACACACAAGATTATGAACAGGTAAAACCTCAAGAGCTACAAGCGATGGTCAGTTTTTTGACTTCTGACGAACTCAAAGGACGAGAAACCGCCACTGAAAGCGAGTTAATAGCAGCCCAATTTATCAAGTCAAAATTTATCGAATCAGGAATCAAACCCTATTTCGAAACCTATATGGACCCTTTTGAGTCAAAACAATATAAGGGCGTTAATGTGGTTGGATTTATAGAAGGAAATGATCCTAAATTAAAACATGAAATGGTACTCTTAGGAGCGCATTACGATCATTTAGGCTTTGGTAAAATAGTCAATAACGACTCCATTGCTAATGGTGCCAATGATAATGCTTCAGGCACGGCAACGGTTTTGGCCATCGCCGACCGATTAGCGCGCTTGGGAACCAACAAACGATCCATTGTTATTGCCTTGTTTTCAGGGGAAGAAAAAGGGTTGTTAGGCTCAAAATCCTTAGCTAAAAAACTAAATGAACAACAAATCGATTTATATACCATGCTAAATTTTGAAATGATTGGCGTCCCATTTACAGATCGCGATTACGATGTTTTTTTAACAGGGTATGAATTATCTGATTTGGGCGAAAAATTAAATACGTATACCAATTCAACCCTGGTTGGGGTTTCAAAGGTTGCTAAAAAGTACAATCTTTTCAAGCGATCCGATAATTATGCATTTTATAAAGAATTTAAAGTGCCATGCCATACCATTTCTTCTTGTGATTTAACTAATTTTGATTTTTATCACCATGTGGATGATGAAATAGATCAATTAGATTTTGCTTTTATGGCAACAACTATAAATAAATTAATCCCTGGAATCGTGCAAATTTGCAACAGCGACTCCAAAGAAATACAAATGTATTAAACCAGCATGCCAAAAATAGTATCGCCCAAGGGAGTGCTCCATAGCGAATAGCATGTGTCCTAAAAAAAACAATATATATAAACATGAAACCAACTAAAACAGTTATAATTACAGGGACCAGCCGCGGCATCGGTTTTGAACTCGTCCATCTTTTTGCCAATGCAGGTTATGAGGTTTTGGCGCTGTCCAGAAATGCAAAGCCCGTTTCAAATTTAAATTTTGAAAACATCACTGCCTTGTCGTTTGACTTAAGTAAATCCGAAGATTATGATCGGGTAGAGGCCTTTGTAAAAAAAGAATGGAAACAAGTTGATATTCTGATTAACAATGCAGGAACTCTTTTAAATAAGCCGTTTGCTGACACTACTTTTGAAGACTTTCAACAGGTATATAACACCAATGTTTTTGGAGTGGCAGAACTCACACGACGCACGATTCCATTCATGCCCTCAAAAGGCCATGTGGTGACGATTAGTTCCATGGGAGGCGTTCAGGGTTCTGTGAAATTCCCTGGTCTTGCAGCCTATAGTTCTAGCAAAGGCGCAGTGATTACACTCACCGAACTTTTAGCAGAAGAATACAAAGAAACCGGCCCTTCTTTTAATGTTTTGGCATTAGGTGCCGTGCAAACAGAAATGCTTGCAGAAGCTTTTCCAGGCTATGAAGCACCAAATACAGCCGCTCAAATGGCGGCTTATATTTTTGATTTCTCCATGAACGGAACTCAGTTTTATAATGGAAAATTGTTGCAAATTTCGAACTCGACGCCCTAACTACAAACACATTCTTTTTAAAAAATAATGCCGTAGGTTTAACAGCTTATTAACGGAATTAAAATAAAATATTTCTTTACTTTTGTACCTCGATAAAAACAACTTTTTATGTTTAATAGTTTAAGTGAAAAATTAGATAAAGCCCTCCACGTCCTCAAAGGCCATGGGCGTATTTCAGAAATCAACGTAGCTGAGACTCTCAAAGAGGTCCGACGCGCGTTACTGGATGCCGATGTGAATTATAAAATTGCGAAAGAATTCACCAATCGAGTGAAGGAAAAAGCATTAGGTCAAAACGTTTTGACGACGCTTCAGCCAGGTCAATTGATGGTCAAAATTGTAAAAGACGAATTGACCGCCTTAATGGGAGGGGATGTTGAAGATATTAATGTGTCAGCAACCCCAAGTGTCATTTTGATGTCAGGGTTGCAAGGGTCGGGTAAAACCACCTTCTCTGGAAAATTGGCCAATTACCTAAAAACAAAGAAAACTAAAAAACCACTATTAGTGGCTTGTGATGTGTACCGTCCTGCCGCCATTGATCAGTTACATATCGTTGGAGAACAAGTTGGGGTTGAGGTCTATAGCGATCGCGGGAATACCGATCCAGTTGCCATTGCCAAAGCTGGAATTGCAGAAGCCAAAGCTAAAGGCTGTAATGTAGTGATTATTGATACAGCCGGTCGTTTGGCCGTCGATGAAGTCATGATGACCGAAATTGCTAATATTCACAAAGCCATCCAACCGCAAGAAACGCTATTTGTCGTCGATGCAATGACGGGGCAAGATGCCGTAAATACTGCCAAAGCATTCAATGATATTCTAAATTTTGATGGGGTTATTTTGACCAAATTAGATGGAGATACCCGTGGTGGAGCCGCCATATCCATAAAGTCAGTCGTCAATAAGCCGATTAAATTTATTGGTACAGGCGAAAAAATGGAAGCCATTGATGTCTTCTACCCTGCACGTATGGCCGAACGAATTTTGGGCATGGGAGATGTGGTTTCTTTAGTTGAACGTGCACAAGAGCAGTTTGATGAGCAAGAAGCGCGGAAAATCCAAAAGAAAATTGCTAAAAACCAATTTGGGTTTGATGATTTTTTATCTCAAATTCAGCAGGTTAAAAAGATGGGAAATATGAAAGACCTCATGGGGATGATTCCTGGGGCTGGAAAAATGATGAAAGATGTGGATGTCGATGACGATGCGTTTAAACATATTGAAGCCATCATTCATTCGATGACTCCCGAAGAGCGCAGCAAGCCAACCCTGCTAAATGCCAGTCGTAAAAAACGGATTGGAGCTGGATCGGGGACGACGATTCAACAAGTGAATCAATTGATGAAACAGTTTGATCAAATGAGTAAAATGATGAAAATGATGCAAGGCGGTGGCGGTCAAAAAATGATGCAAATGATGAAAAATATGCCACGATAGAGTTAAATTAATAAGCAATTTATAATGAAATTACTAGACGGGAAACAAACCAGTGCAGATATTAAAGTTGAAATTGCTGCGGCAGTTTCAAAAATAAAAGATCAAGGAAAACGTGCGCCACACTTGGCTGCGATTCTTGTGGGAACCAATGGCGCGAGTATGACCTACGTCGGCGCTAAAGTGAAAGCCTGTGAGCTTGTTGGATTTGATTCTACCTTGATTGATTTACCCGTTGAAACGACCGAAGCCGATTTACTTTCTGAAATACACGCCTTAAATGACAATCCAGCGATTGATGGATTTATAGTGCAGTTGCCTTTGCCAAAACATATCGACGAACAAAAAGTCTTGATGGCGGTTCATCCCGATAAAGATGTGGATGGCTTTCATCCGATGAATGTCGGACGAATGGCGTTGGATTTACCAACATTTTTACCAGCTACGCCCTATGGAATTATGGAGCTTTTAGAACGCTATGAAGTACCAACCTCAGGAAAGCATGTGGTCGTCATTGGAAGAAGCCATATTGTGGGACGTCCTATGAGTATTTTAATGAGTCAAAAACGCCCAGCGGGTGATGCGACCGTGACCATAGCACACAGTCGTACCACTAATTTATCGGAGCTAACTTTAGATGCTGATATCATCGTTGCAGCTTTAGGAATACCAGAATTTCTAACTGCTGAAATGGTGAAGCCTGGCGCGGTTATTATTGATGTGGGAATTACAAGAGTTCCAGATGAAACCAAGAAAAGAGGCTACCGTATTGCGGGCGATGTTCATTTTGAAAGTGTGGCTAAAAAAGCAAGTTTTATCACACCGGTTCCTGGTGGAGTAGGGCCAATGACCATTGCAATGTTACTTAAAAACACCCTCCTAGCTTGTGAACGTCATGCAGCAACAGACACTATTTAGCAAAAATCTGAGACGTATCTTTAAACGCTTTAAATTCTAAAGCATTCCCTGCTGGATCATAAAAAAACATCGTGGCTTGTTCGCCAACCTGACCTTTAAAACGGATATAAGGTTCAATAATAAAGTCGATTTTTTGACGTTTTAAATTCTCTGCAAACGTTTCAAAATGTTCCCATGGAAGAATCACCCCAAAATGAGGAACAGGTACTTGTTTTCCATCTACCTTATTTAGATGTAAATCGTTGTCAGTTTCTTTTGGTTTAAAATGAATCACGAGTTGATGTCCAAAAAAATTAAAATCAACCCAATGATCACTACTGCGACCTTCTTCACACCCTAAAGTATCTCTATAAAAAACACGACAGGCTTCTAAATTCCACACCGGAATGGCTAAATGAAAAGGGGAGACCGTACGCATTAAATGGCTTTTTTAGAGTGTTTCAAGGTTTCGTTTAAGGTTTCCATCTCTAGGTCAGTTAAATCGCGATAGCTACCAACCTCACTTTTCAAATGAATGTTCATAATACGGGTGCGTTTCAACGATTGTACTTCGTAGTTAAGGTATTCGCACATGCGACGAATTTGACGGTTGAGACCTTGTGTTAAGACAATTTTGAATTCATAAGTGCTCAGTTTTTGCACTTTACATTCTTTGGTTACAGTCTCTAAAATAGGAACGCCACTCGACATGCGTTGGACAAATGTCTGAGAGATGGGTTTGTCAACTGTGACAATGTATTCTTTTTCATGATTATTGCTCGCACGAAGAATTTTATTCACGATATCGCCATCATCGGTCAATAAAATCAACCCTTCACTATCTTTATCTAAGCGTCCAATTGGGAAAATTCGACTTGGATAATTGATATAGTCAATAATATTATCTTTTTCAACGCCGCTATCGGTCGTGCAAACAATTCCAACAGGTTTATTAAAAGCAATATACGTTCGTTTTTTGGCATCATTAAGGATCGTTTTTCCATCGACTTTTACGGCATCCCCTTGTACGACTTTCGTTCCCATTTCTGGAACGACGCCATTAATCGTCACGCGCCCTTCGTCGATGAGTTTATCGGCGGCACGTCGCGAGCAATAGCCGGCTTCGCTTAAGTATTTATTCAGTCGTGTTAAAGTTGATTCCATAGTGCAAATTTACAAAACTTTAGTGGCTCAAAAATTTTATTATTTCACCCGAAACAAAATCCCCTTTTAGAGAGTGGCCTAGTCCTTCAGTTGTGATTAGTGTGGCGTTTTTATACTCTGCATCGATTTCAAGCGCATCAGAATAGGGAATGATAGCGTCATTTTTATCATGAAATAACAAACCTTCTGTCTCAATTTTTTTTGCAAAATCTGCGGTTGAAAAATAATTGGGATGGTGTCCAAATTTAAGCTCAATTTCGGCATCAATCCCTTCGCAAATCGTTGGGCTGTAGCCCATCATATTTTTATAGCGTTGCATGATCCCTTTAAATCCTGATGGGGCGCCGAGGAGCACCATCTTTTGAGCGTTTTTATAGATTTGTTTTTCAAGGAAAATCACCAAAGCCATCCCGCCAACTGAATGTCCAATAAAGACCGTTGGTTTAAATTCCTGACTGACGACATTAATAAATTCCGAATAGAGTATGGCGTTAAAGGTGTCACTTCCAGAGGCGCCATGTGCGGGGCCGTCTAAGGCATATATGCTATAACCTTCTTTGTGAAGTGTTTCAATTTTATGCCGCCATCGGCTGGTATTGCTCTCCCAACCGTGTGCGAGCAAGAGCGTTTCTTTGTCGCCTTTCCAATGATACGTTTGAATGGGTGTATCGTTGTAAAACAAGGTTTTTTTGTTTGCGCTCTCTAAAAATAAATTTGCACTTGAAGTGAGTTGCCCACTTCTTGGTTTTGAGAATAATTTTAACGCGAGTTTGGACGCATACGAAGCATTGAAAAATCCAATACAATTAATGAGGGCACCAACGAGCTTTGGAATGAGTGTTTTCATAAATCTTTAGGGTCTTCTCTATGTACGCGATCCATCGAAAATGCAGGGGTGCAGATCGCTAAATATTCACATGGGGCATCAAATGGATTTGAATATTGAACACGTGTATTTTTTTGAATTTTAATGGATTGCCCTTGTTCTAAAATAAGGGTGTCTCCATCGATAATAAACTGTTTTTTTCCTTTAATGATGTAGGTGTATTCCTCAAATTCGGGCGTTTGAAACGGCTCACTCCATCCAGGAGGGGCGATCATGTGGGCGATGCTTAGGGCATCGTTGCCATCCGTTGCATTTCCAAAATGCTCTTCAATTAATTTACCATCAGTCGTCGGAACGACAAAAGGCGTTGTTTGTATTTTATAAGCTTTCATCGTTTAATACCATTGAATGTAAAAGTCCTTTATTTTTGCAGATTCTGGAATTGAAATGGCTTCAATTTTTTGATTCATATTGTAGCGCATATCCTCAGGTAATTCTGATTTACTCAACGTAAAATAGAGATTGAGTTCATCTACCGAAATAATAAGGCTTCGGAGTGTGTTTTGAATACTTGAGATGGTGTACTTCGAATTAATCTCACCAAAAGTACTAAGCGTGTTTAGGCCGTCTTTATTCTTAAAACGGTCGTCCATCACACGGACGGTACGGATGGTTGATAAGGAATCTAAGGAATAATTAGGATCGAGTTCTAATAACAATGTACCCGTTCCTTTTTCATAAACACTAATGGTGTTGGTGCTACCAGTGAATTCATCGCCCCCAATGTATTTACTAATAGAGTCGTTTATGAAAACCACTTTCAGTTGGTTTATTTTTGTTGAGTCCGTTAGGAGTCCTATGCTGTGTTTGGTAATGGTAAATGGGTTTGTTTTTGATTCGCATCCCATTAATAGGCCTGCCAATAATCCGATAATTAAATAGTGTTTCATGGTTAGTTTTGTATGCTACAATGCTAAATTACTTTTGTTGAAATTCCAAATGCTTTTGGATAAATGTAATTTAATGGCCTTGTTTTGGTTGCTAATGATTTTTGGTAATGGTTGGTATTTATAATTTCAGTAAAAATAAATGAAGTTTTATTACTGAAACAACAAACAGTAAACTATTTTTGCTCACTATGTTAAAGACAGAAATTAAATCGCTTGTGAATGCTGGAAAAATGCTCCCTCTTATGGAAGCGTTTTATACCATTCAGGGTGAAGGATTCCACAAAGGAACGGCTGCTTATTTTGTTAGAATAGGGGGCTGTGACGTTGGTTGCCATTGGTGTGATGTTAAAGAAAGCTGGAATGCAGAATTACATCCGCCAACATCTATAGACGCCATTGCTGAGGATGCTGCAAAAGACAGTCAGACCATTGTAGTGACTGGTGGAGAACCGTTGATGTGGGATATGAATCCATTAACAGCGGCCCTAAAATCCAAAGGGATGCAAACACATATTGAAACGTCTGGTGCTTATAAGTTAACAGGCGATTGGGATTGGATTTGTTTGTCGCCTAAAAAACTAAAAGGCCCTTTAGACGAAGTGTATCAAAAAGCACACGAGCTTAAAGTGATTGTTTTTAATTTGGATGACTTCAAATTTGCCGAAGAACAAGCTGCAAAAGTGAATCCTAATTGTATTCTTTACCTCCAACCCGAATGGAGTAAACGTGAAAAAATCACGCCTTTTATCGTCGACTATGTGATGAAACATCCAAAATGGAAGGTTTCGTTGCAAACTCATAAGTATTTGAATATTCCGTAGTCTAAAACAGGCTGTTTAGTTGTTTTTATTTAATTTTTACTGATTTTATCTTCAATTTAATTTCATTTTAATGCTTTTTTGTGTTTTTTAGTTTCAATTTGTTAGTGTTTTAAGGTTTAATGTTTATAATATATAACTTAAG
>CAJQLD010000060.1 GCA_905479095.1 uncultured Flavobacteriaceae bacterium | reverse complement strand
ATTGAAAGAGGAGATATTATTGAAATCCACGATTTCTTTTTTGATGAATAAAAACCATAGATAACAACAATGAATCACATTTAGCTAATGATATCTAATTTGACTAAATCTAACGAACGAATCACTAAACTATAAAATGAAAATTACATCTATATTTCTTGGAGTTTTACTCATCACTTTTATCATCATACAGCTTTTTGCCATAAGAAGCCAATGGAATATTGAAACGTATCCTTATGAGGTCACTAAAACATATGACCAATTTGAAATACGGCGTTATGAGTCCACTTTATTCACTTCTGTCAAACTATCTACTAAAACATATAAAAAGGCATCAAGTAAAGGGTTCTCTATTTTGGCAGGCTATATTTTTGGAGATAATGATCGGAACGAAAAAATAGCGATGACCTCACCCGTGGCTATGACATTAGAAGACTCGATGACAATGTTATTTATGGTTCCAAAGAAATTTGACAAAGAAACACTCCCTCAACCCAACCAATCTCAAATAAAATTGAGAACTGAGCCTGCAAAAACGGTTGCAGCCATTCAATTTAAGGGCTGGGCGAATGATGCGAAAATTGAAACGTATAAACAAAAATTGATAGCTGCCTTAGACAAGCAGAGCCTATCCTATACAAACCGTTTTTACTTTTTAGGATATAATGCCCCATACGAAGTTTTTAATCGCAAAAATGAAGTGATCGTTGAACTGAAAAAATAGAGATCGTTTCAGGCTTAAAGCTTACCCAATTTTTTACTAAACAGTAAATCAGCATTTTTTAAAACCCTAATAGTTTTACTTTTTTTTAATGCTTTGTTTTTCTAATTTATTAATTTTTAATACGTCTTCTTTTGAGAATTTTTCAAGAAGTCGTTTTTTAGCCGTTGCGGCTCCATTTTTGAATATTTCTTTTTTAGCAGCTGCAGGTAAATTTTTTCCTTTAATTTTCAATGAATTTTCTGAATATTTAGCATACAGCGTTTCCTGAAGAAATTGAGCCTGACTCTCTGTCAAATCCATTTCAGAAGAAATAACCGAAACAGCATTGGCCGCTCGTTTAGTAGCAAATTTATTCTCTTGTGAGTTAATGTAGGAGAATGTGATTAAGAACGTAAAAAGAAGGATTGATTTTTTCATAATTGTTTTGTTTAATTGTTTTTATTTAGTTTAAAATATTGATCATTTATTGTGGATTCACCGGACAGATATCCTAATGAGATTAGAAATTTATCAATTTCATGAGTTGTATCTATAAAGTATTTAATTGGTTTTTTAGCAAAAAAAGCATGGCCTTGATCTTTATAAAGTATGAGATCACATCGACTCCCAACAGCCTCCATTTTTTGTTTAAAAGCTTTTACCATATCAACCGAGATAATACGATCATTTGTACCTACTAGAATGATTGATGGCGGTGCGCCCTCTGTAATATTGTCTGTTGGCGATAGGTCTAAAAAGCGATTTCCTATGCGTTTATGGGCATACGCACCTGGCCCTAAATCTATAACAGGGTTTAAAAGAATTAAAGCATTGGGAACTGAGCTAATGGATAGATCCTCGTTTGGATTGTCAAACTTAGAAATAAGGCCACAAGAGGCTGCTAAGTGCCCACCGGCAGATCCACCACCAGCAATGATCGCATTTGGATTTACGTTCAGTTGTTTTGCATGTTGTCGCACAAAACGAATGGCCGACTTCGCATCTTCAGTCGCTTCAAAAGGCGTAGTTCCATGCGTATTTTTTAATCGATATTCCGCTGAGATCGCAATCATTCCTCGAGATGCAAAATACATAGACTGTCTTCTAAAAGCTTTTGGACTTCCTGTATTCCAGCCACCGCCATGAAAAAAGGTTACACAATTATAGCGTTTAGATGTATCAAAATTTTTCGGCTTATAAATATGTAGCTTAAGCGAAATTGTATCGATCGTTTTGTACACCATAGTCGAGGGATTAATGACCTCTACTGAATTTTGGGAAAATCCAATCAATCCAGCTAACATATAAACAATCAATAAAGGATTCTGTATGAATTTCATTACTTAAAACTATTTAGTGTTTATTAATCTTTTCTTCGTTATAAACACGTTCAATCACAATATCGGTCATTGCGCGCATGTCCTCTAAAGACATATCATCAGTGTACTCAACTTGTAATTCCTTGATTTTATTCTTTAATTTTTGAGTTAATTTATCAGTCCCAGAAGTTCCGTAAAGGTTGACCATTTCGTTTGGATCCTTTTTTAAATCAAACAACTCCCATTCATCCATTGAATAGTAATAATGAATCAACTTATATCGCTCGGTTCTAACGCCATAATGAGGTTGGACATTGTGCCATTTTGGAAATTCATAATAATGATAATAGACCGCATCTCTAGTGACGACTTTTTTATTGGATTCTAACTGAGATTTAAAACTTACACCCTGCATATCTTTTGGAACCGCAATCCCTGCCAAATCTAGTAAGGTAGGCGCAAAATCTATGTTGAGGAGTAAATTTGAGTTTACTGAATTTGGTTTAATCAATTCTGGATATCGAATCATAAACGGCATTTTAAAAGATTCTTCATACATCCACCGCTTGTCAAACCAACCGTGTTCTCCTAAATAAAAGCCTTGATCGGACGTATACACAATAATGGTATTATCGAGCAAATCATTCGCTTTAAGATACTCTAACATCTGGCCTACGGCTTTGTCAACCCCTGCCACACATCGCAAATAGTCTTTGATATACGTTTGATATTTCCAATTTTTCAAAGCCGCACCTTGTAACGTATCGTTTGGTGTCCAAAACTGACCTTTATTTCCAAAATTATTGTAGGCGTTTAATTCTCGCTTAGAAAGCCCTTCCGGTGGTGCGATTTTTAAATCGTGCCGATTCATATGATTTTCAATTTCCATCCATTGTTCACTCGCTGCTATCCGTCCTGTATAGTCATCATTAAAATTTGCAGGATGTGGAAGGTCTCCATTTGTAAATAAGCTCTTAAACTCTTCGGCTGGTTCCCATGGGCGGTGGGGTGCTTTAAACTGATACATCAACATAAAGGGTTTTTCTTTATCTCGACCGGTATCTAGCCACTTCAATGCGTCGTGGGCCACTTGCGCGGTTGAATGCCGTTGTTTTTCTACAATGGTATCGCGTCCATTTTCTAAAAATATAGGGTTAAAATAAGTGCCTTGCCCCCCCCAATTGATCATCACTTTAGAATAATCAAATCCTGTAGGAACAGTCCCTAAGTGCCACTTTCCAATCACTGCGGTTTGATAGCCTGATTTTTGAAAAACCTTAGGAAAGGTCATTTGACTTCCATCAAAATCGCCTCCTTCTTCGTTTTTAAAAAACCCATTTATATGACTGTATTTTCCAGTAAGAATTGCGGATCGACTTGGCCCGCAAATTGAATTTGTATTAAAGGTTCTAGTCATCAACATACCTTCATTAGCAATACGATCAATGTTTGGTGTAGGCGCAATTTCTGCTAACCAATCTTGGTATGCACTAATAGCACTTACGGCATGGTCATCGGCCATTATAAAAACAATATTAGGTTGCTTAGAAGTTGAATGATCTGAGTCAGGTGAACGATAAGACTTACATGTAGAAATGGTAAGCGTTAAAATTAAAAATCCAAAAATAAGATATTTAGTGTTGTTCATAATTTGAATTAATTAAAAGTAGATTTAACTGTTGAATCAACTGTTTCACTTCGGAATTCAATCTATATCTATTTTTTAGATTTATTTAATGCTTGTTTAATAACACTATATGCTGGTGTTGGTTTTAGGTTGGCATCATAAATAGACTGAAAATACCCTGTGTTTTTTTTAAATCGCTCGCCCATATCCCATAAGTTTAAGGCAACAACTCCGGTCTTCGTTTTTGATTCTAAGACTTCAATAAGTTTTGCATATAGTTGTGCTTGCATTTTAAGTTCTTCTTCAATATTTGATTTATCTTCAACTTTATAATCCAATTCGGTGACATGAAACTCTAAGTCATTTGCGTGTGCCCAATCTATCAATTTCGATAATTTTTTCAAATTCTTTTCTTGATCATCTATAAACCCAATTGTGGTAGGACTTAATTTAATATGCCCTTGCCAACCCAACGCATCAACTCTAAATCCTTTGGAGCGTATGTATAAAATAGTTTTTTTGACTTTATCCCACATTTTAGGTTGCATTCCTCCATTGTGGTTGTACACCAATTTTAAATTTGCAGCATGCTTGGTTGCAATTTCAAAAGATTTTAAAATATATTTAGGAAATCCATTTTCATCTAATCCAATGGTTAACCATGGGTTTTCCCATGACTTCGTTCCTTTTTTTGGACCAAACCATTTTCCACTTGGCAATACGGTTTCATTAACTACGTCCATCCATTTTACAGTAGGCTCATCATTAAAACGCTTCGCAAAAGTCGTTGCGAACTCAATCATATTTTTCTCTAATTCTTCAGGAGTTCTGTTGTCTTCCTTAGCCCAACTAGAGGCTTGAGGACTAATAGGACCATGTAATCGGACGTCCAAATTGTGCTGGTTAGAAAATTTAATGAATTCATCTATTTTTTTCCATCTCCAAACACCCGGTTTTGGGTGTACGACTTGTTGCTTGGCAGCATTGGCAGGTGTTAAATACTTGAAGTCTTTGAGATACAACTTACTTTTTTCGGAATTAATTTCATTATAATTTAAAGTAGCACCAATAATTAATTTGTTGTTTTTTGTTGACTTTTTTAAGGTTTTTTTAGGAGGAGTTTCTGATGAATTAGATTTTTTTTTTGATTGAGAATGAAAATAATTTGCTGCTATTTTTTGAAAGCGTTGTTTATGCATCGCATAGGCTTCATCATCAATTCTATTATAGGTCTCAAGAGGATCTGTTTTATAATCATACAATTCTTCAGCAAAAATGTCCTTTTCAAAAATAGGTTCTGTACTTTTTTTGTCAGAAACCCAAACGGTATATCGATACTGCTCTGTTCGGAAACTATACCCATTCTTTTTTGCACTATGCCATTGACTTACTGCGTATGATTTTGGAGATGTTGTTTTTCCTTCGACCAATGAATTTAAACTAGCACCATCTAAATTATCGGGAATACTTAAATTAGCAGCCTCGCAAAGTGTTGGAAAGATATCCACAAACTCAGTAGGAGAAGTCACTTTAACCCCTTTTTTAATTTTAGGATTATAAATAATTAAAGGCGAACGCGTGGCTTGTTCAAAATTGGAGTGTTTGCACCATAAACTATGATCGCCTAAATGCCAGCCATGATCTCCCCAAACAACGATAATCGTGTTTTCGTCTAGACCAGTTTCTTTGAGTGTTTTTAGTATTTTTCCGATTTGAGTGTCTATATAACTTGTGCACGCATAGTAGCCATGAATCAACTCTTTTTGAAAGGAATCGTCTAAGCTCAACAGATTCTCATCGGAGATGGTGAATTCACTTTCGAGTGTTTTATAAGACTGCATTTCACCCGAAGTATGATACGCAACATCTGGGCCATTAACTGACTTCTTTTGGAACTTGGCTAACTGAATATCCTCTCGATTATACAAATCCCAATATTTTTGAGGTGCAGTGAATGGTAAGTGGGGACGTTTAAATCCAACCGCCAAAAAGAAAGGTTCCGTTTGATCTTTGCTTAAATCTTGGAGTAATAGCTTCGTTTTCTCTGCAATTGCGCCATCAACATAAGCTTCATCTGGAACATCGGCACTTCCTACTGGGGGTTTATATTGGTTTCTTACATGTTTATTTACATTTTTTTTACCTTGGGCTTTGACCTCTGCTCTTAATAACCGAATCTGATTTTTGATTTCTTTGTTTTGATAATATCCAAAAGCTGGTTCTCCATACGCTTTATCGTATTCGAGTTGACCTTCTTTAATAAAAGGTACTGACCAAGAAGGCTTATCACGATCGTTATCCACACAACGTGGATCATAAATTTTACCAATTCCAACCGTGTGATAGCCATTGTTTTTAAAATATTCTGGAATTGTTAAAATATCTGGATTGATATCTCGCATTCTCGTTTTAAGGTCTCTAACTTTAGTATAGTCAGGTCTTTTACCAGTCATCAAACTCGCTCGAGAAGGTCCACAAACCGCCTGTTGGGTATGGTTGTTTAAAAAAACGGTAGCTTCACTAGAAAGTGCATCCATCACTGGAGTTTGAGCAAACGTATCGCCAAAACTTCCAATGGTAGGCTTTAAGTCATCTACAGCTATAAAAAGAATATTAGGTCGTTGTTGATCCGATTGGGCAAAGCATCGTATCGAAAACACAAAACATAAAAAAATCAGAATTATAAATTTATTTTTCATAGTAAAAAGGAGTTAAGAATACAATTATAAATAAAATCAAACTTTACTTAAGGGTTTAATGGTTTTAAGAAGAGGTGATTTGAACATCCTAAAGTCCCGATTTCTTAAAATCTTTTATGAATTCACTTGGCGTTTTCCCATGTTGTTTCTTAAAGCATGTTCTAAAATACTTAGGATCCATAAAACCAGAGAGATAGACCACTTCTGTAATGGAGTATGTACCCGATTTTAATAATTTGACTGCACGTTTTAAACGAATGTTTCGAATAAATTCTGAAGTTGATTTCCCCGTTATAGATTTTATTTTATTAAACAAAGAAGACCGACTCATTCCAATTTCTCTAGAGAAAGTTTCTACAGAAAAATTGGGATTATCTATGTTGTTTTTAATTATTTTCACAGCTTTTTGCAAGAAATCTTGGTCAATTTTATTTGAAAGTTCTTTCCAAGATTGAGTGGATTTTTCGTTGCTAAATTTTTTAATCCACTGTGCTTTGGTTCTAACAATATTTTCAACTCTAAGTTGTAGAACTTCAATATTAAATGGTTTAAGAACAAATTCATCTGCGCCTGTTTCTAAACCAATTTTTTCGTTTTCAAGACCCGACTTCGCTGTTAGAATAATTACAGGAATATGACTTGTATTAATATCTGTTTTTAGAGTTCTACACATCTGAAGTCCATCCATAATAGGCATCATCAAATCACTAATTATAATATCTGGTAATTGTGACTGAGCAAGCTCTAAGCCTATTTTTCCGTTTACAGCGGTCAAAACCTTAAAGCTAATTTCAAAAACGGTCTTTAAATAAGCCAAAAGTTCTTGATTATCTTCTACTATTAGAAGTGTCGGTGCTTGACTTGTGTGAACGACTGGATTTGCGTTTTGAAGAATTGGAATTATGGACTCTTGTATCGCCTCAACTCCGATTTTGGTATAATTAAAATCATAATATTGCGGTTGATGATCGATCACAGTATCATTATTGAAAGCGGACTTATCAATAGGAAAAGTAACGGTACAAGTAGTACCTTGATGTAATTCACTCTCAATATGGACACTACCTTTGTGTATTTCAATAAGTCGCTTAACAAATGTTAGTCCTAAACCAGTCCCTAACTTATCGAAAGAAGGCTCCTCCTTTGCCTGATAAAAACGATCAAAAACACTAGAAAGGTGTTCCTTTGAAATACCTACTCCAAAATCAATCACCTTTAATTCGGCATGTGCAATTCCATCAATAATAACTTTTTTTAGAGTTAATTGAATTGTTTTACCTTTTGGAGTATATTTAAAAGCATTCGATAATAGGTTATAAATTATTTTTTCGATTTTATCGCTATCAAACCAAGCATCTTCTATTGGGTCGTCATTGATAATTAAAAATTTAATCCTTTTATTAGATGCAATTTCTTCAAAAGCCTCATAAATTTCATAGACAAAACTTGAAAGATTTTGATAGTGAACCAATAAATTCAAATTACCAGATTCAGCCTTTCTAAAATCCATTAGTTGGTTTATTAATTTGAGTAATCTTTTAGAGTTTTTTAACATGACGCTGTTGAGCTTTTTTAAATACTCCACATCTGATTGCCCACTCATTATTTGTTGTAAAGGGCCAATAATTAGTGTCAACGGTGTCCTAAGTTCATGTGAAATATTTGTAAAAAACTGAAGTTTCATTCGATTTAATTCTTCTGATTTTTCGTGTAAAACACTTTCTAATTGAATTTGACTTTTTAATCGAATTTGGTTTAAACGAATCTTGACTAAACCAATAACAGCTGACAAAATCAAAACCAAAAAGATACCTAAAACCCATGGTTGTAAATACCAAGGGGATGCTATAATTAACTTAACTTCTTTAATCTCATCCGACCAAACTCCTTCGCTATTAGAACCCATCAATTTAAAAACATACGTGCCAGGGGAAAGATTTGTATAGGAAGCAAAACGCCTAACATTACCTGTTGAATGCTGCCATTTTTCTTCAAACCCTTCTAATTTAAATTTATACTGATTTTTTTCAGGGTTAGAAAAGTGTAAGCTCGAGAAGACGAACTCAATAGAATTTTGGTTAAAGGGCAAATGAATAAGACTTGTATTATTTATTGTATTTTTTAAGATAACTTGACCGTTAATTTTTTGAAATGGTTTCACAGAAGTATCAAATAATTTTAAATCTGTAATTTGTAATTGAGGCGGTGTTTTATTGACAGAAAATCCTTTTGAGTTCATAAAGGTAAATCCATTTGAACCGCCAGCGACGATCATACCCGATTTGGTGTAAATCATGGCATTATCTTTAAACTCGGTTACAGAAAACCCGTCTTGTAATTGATAATACTTCACCACTTTTGTGATCGGATCCCACATTGAAATTTCACGAACATGAAGCATCCATATTCGTCCATCATCGTCTTCCTTTATTTGATAAACGGTGTCACTAGGCAATCCATCAGCTGAAGTAACATGAAGGAAATCTAGAGGGTTTTTAGAGTCTTTAACTATATTTAACCCCCCGCCAAATGTACCTACATAAATTGTTCCATCACGTGCTTGAAAAATATCTAAAACATAATTGTTATTTAAACTTTTTGAGTTTTTTGTGTCGTTAAAAAAAGAAGTGAAACTTAGTTCTCTTGAAAGTGGAGACTTTGAAAAATTTAAACCACTAATGGTTCCAACCCATAAATTTCCAGCCGTGTCTTCTAAAACATCTCTTACATAATTGCTTGAAAGACTTGAAGGATTGTGTGTCTTTTGTTGAAAAATTGTGGTGCTATACCTTTGAGATTTTGGATTCATTGACAACTTAACCAAACCACTACCCCAGTATCCAACCCAAATATTGTGGTAACGATCTTCATCAATTGCAAAAACCGTGTCATCAATGAGATGCCCATCAAGATTTTTAATTCCATTAAAGTTAGAAACTACATGCTTAGCAAGTGATGCGCTGTAAGACACTTTATTCAATCCTTTTTGGCTTCCCACCCATACATCGCCGCGATGATCTGTCATAAGCCGTTTGATATTATCAGATCGAAAAGCGTCTAAAAACTTAAAACCCCATTGTGAAGATTCTGAATTTGATAAAGTAGATCTTAATGTACTTTCGTTTATATACCCTAGGCCACCGTCTTCATAAAGTCCAAGCCATAGATTGCCTTGATGGTCTTCTGTCATAGCTTGTATCGGGTGGTTTTTAAATTTAGATGAATACGTTTTCGAATTTCGAGTGAAGTCGATTGAATTAGAAAAGCTAGTGTTTTCTAAATCCATTTTAAAAACACCTTTATTGGAAGTTCCTAGCCAAAGAATATTTGAACGATCTATAAATAAATGTTGGATTTGATTGAAGCTGAAATCAACATTCAAATTCTTTGTTTGTTTCAAATCGATGACTTTTTTCGAATTTATATCATAATTCAATAACAACCCATTTCCTCCAATCCAAAGACGATTAGATTGGTCAAATTGCATGATCACTTTTGTTAAATTTAAGAAATTAAAATCCTGATCCTCATTTAATAAATCAATTTTATTTTGCTCAATAACTTGCAAGTTATCGTCGAGCTTAATGGATAAAAGTTGTA
This sequence comes from uncultured Flavobacteriaceae bacterium, assembly GCA_905479095.1. Lineage (GTDB taxonomy): Bacteria > Bacteroidota > Bacteroidia > Flavobacteriales > Flavobacteriaceae > Hel1-33-131. The sequence continues at coordinate 5,199 of CAJQLD010000060.1, read as the reverse complement.
ACTTATTACTAAGAACCCATAGAGTGTTATTGGCATCTTCAATCATATCTATCATATACCCAGTCTCAAAAAAAGGATCTACAATTGACGTTGGCTGCATCGTTACATCAAAATTGTTTTGGCTATTTTTTATATATGTTTTGAATAACTTCACAGGATTTTCAGGAGTATAAAACCAGTGCCCCGATTTCGTAGATTTAATTATTTTTTCTGGCATCGCTTTAACGTCCTTTGGAGCTTGAAGTGTTTTACAGGAACCTAAATTCCCCAAAGAATCGACATCAAACACCGTCAGTCCTGTTGTCAAATTAAAGAAAAACGAGCCTTGATCAGATTGGTAAAGGTTATTATCAAGATCATTAAAATATTCAATAGTTGGTGGGTCATTAAAAAAGTGCGTCACTTTAGAGGTGATGGCATCAATCCGATTTAAACCTGAAGTGGTTCCAGCCCAAATATTATGGTCGGAATCTTCAAAAAGGTTTTTTATGATATTACTATTTAATCCATAGTCAGAATTAGAGTATTTAAAATACTGCATCGAATAGCCATCATATTTATTGATTCCGTCGTAGGAACCAATCCATAAAAACCCATTATCATCTTGAACGATGCTATGAACGGTGTTTTGAGACAAACCCTCAGGGCCAGAAATTTGAGACAATCGAAATTGCCCAACTACTGTTTGAAAACAGATGAGCGAAAAACAAACAAAAAGAATAAACTTTTTAGAACAATTGATAACCATATAGTTTTAATAGATTAGGGGGCTAAACATCAAATTACTCCTATGAATGTAAGAAATTTATTTTAAATACTTAATTAGTAGATTTTTATTATTTTAAAACAGGAATGTCCACGTATTGTTTCAAACCTTAAAAAATAGGAGTTTATAACCTAATTTTAACCAGGTTCTTTATGGGGCTCGTGTGCTGTACTAGAGTTCGTAGTCATATATTCGCATAAAAAAAAGGAAACTTGATATTTCAAGTTTCCTTTTCAAAAATTAAACGACGTTTTATTTTTTAATAATTCTTTTAGTCATTTGCCCTAATTTAGATTGAATGTTTAATAAATATAGTCCCGAATTAAGTTCATTAACATCTAATGAAGGAGCATTAGAGACGGTCTTAACTAAACGACCTGAGAGGTCATATAAACTTAAGTTCGTAACAGGAAGTCCATTAAACGTTTCAACTTCAATAAGATTTGTAACAGGGTTATTTTTTATTGCAAATTGATCTTTTGAAAATTCAGTGGTACTATAAGATGCACTGGTTAAAATATAGATGTAATCAATATCAAACGTATCACCACAGTTGGCAGAATAGTCGGTACCTTTAAACGTTAAGCGCTCTATTTTAGCGGCAGTGTATGTGGATGGTATATCTACATTTCTAATATTAAAAGCTGTTTCAGAGGTTTCAACTCCAGGAATGACTAAGTTCACAACTCCTACACTGTTTTCTGCAGCCGTGGGATGCAGAGCGATTTTATAAGCCGCTTTGGATGAATTATTTCGCATGTGTACTCTGATTCCAGCATAATCACTGGTTGTTAAAGCTAAATTATCTGGAGATCTAAAAGCGGGGGATTTACAAGCATTCGCCCCCCCTGTGTTAGTAACTGTTACGGTTAAAAATGTAGCGTTGGTTGACAGTGCGACTTGACCAGCCGCAGAAAAACCATTTTTAACATTTGTAAATTCATACTCGATATCCGTTTGTGCAAAACCAGTTGTAATTAATAATAAAAATGTGGGTACTAATAAGTAGATTTTTTTCATAATAGTATAATTTATGGGTTATACCAAAACTAAAAACATTTTATAGAATCCTAAGGGAATAATGGTTACAAAAAAGGGAGATATGACTTATTGAAACTATTAAAACAAGTATAAACCATCGTGAAACGACCTTTAAGGCTTAAAATTACTTATAGTAATTACGACTATTTTAAACATTTATTTTTGGACCACCTTGCAGAAAGTTGATCAAAATCGGAAACGCCTTTTGAAACCTGATTTCTAGCCACCTCTTGCCCATTCAAGTAGGCTACAAAACCATCATGATAATCTATATCTAAAAAAGCGGATTCCACAACTAAAGCTTCTGTAATTTGAATGCATTTTAAAACAAAAAAAAGGCCCACAACTGTGGACCTTTTTTTAATAAAATTTAAGTATGACTTACTTTAATACAATCTTAAACATTCTAGAATTATTTTTATTATTAATGACTTTAACAAAGTAAACTCCTGTTTGGTACGATGATAAGCTTATTTGGTTCTCTGTAGATTCAAATAACTTTCGGCTATTTATATCATAAACTTCCAAGCGTTTTAAGTTATCTATCTTCACATAAACCATGTCAAAAGTTGGATTTGGATAGAGTTTTACATTCTCCATCTTACTCAAATCATCCAACCCTAAGGTAGGAATGACAGTGACCGTTCTAACAACTTCAATCGCTGCCGTTCCATTGCTATCAAGAACGTTGTAAGTGACTTCATAGTCCCCTTCATCAGACATAACAACATTCGAAGCATCAATCACAATAGCAGTTGTTAAATCAACACCCTCCGCATCTACAGCCGTCGCACCTGCTTCTACGTATGAATCTCCTACATAATAAGTTTCCGTTGGTTCTCCAAGAAGCGTTATTGTTGGTGGTACTGCTGCTAAAACGGTAATTGTTCTAGAGACCTGAATGGCTGCATTTCCTTCTGTATCTGTAACATTGTAATAAAGGGAATAGACATCTTCAATTGATGTGACTACAGACCCTGTAAGCACTATGGATCCAGAAATATCATTCCCAAGATAATCCGTGGCTACAGCTCCTAATTCCTCGTACTCAGCATCAATTTCTAAAGTCATCTCAGCGTCTCCGTTAAGGATTAAATTTGGAATAAAGAAAGCTTGTGGTCTTACATACACCATTCTTTCAACTTGAATCGCTTCTGTTCCATTCAAATCAGTGACATCGTAGGTCACTGTATAGTCGCCTTCAACAGAAGTATCAACATTCGTGGCGTTGATCACAATAGCAGATGTTAAATCAACACCTTCTGAATCTTCAGCAGTTGCATTTTCTTCAACATAGTCAGTATCCACGAGAAGGTATACTTCTGCAGCACCAACTAATGTAATTTCTGGACGCACATAGACCGTATTATCAACCACTGAAACGGTTCTAATAACCTGATCTGCAATGTTACCTTCTGCATCGGTTACATTATAATACAGTGCATACGTTCCTACTGTTGTTGTATCCAATGTTCCCGTCACTACAATAGCGTCTGATATATAAGCTCCTAGATAGTTTGTTGCAATCGCACCTGGATCATTAAAATCTACATTAATATCTAATTGTAAAGGATTACTTCCTAATAGATTAATTACTGGCTTGTAAAACGATGCTGGTTTTACATACACTCTTCTAATAACTTGTTCAGCAACATTTCCTGCGCTGTCAGTAACATTATAAGTAACATTATAAACACCTTCAACATAAGTAATCACGTTGGTGTTGTCAGTAACAATATCAGCTGTTATATCAACTCCAGTATAATCAACTGCGGTCGCGCCTTCTTCTGTATAAGTTTCATCTAGTAATAAATATACATTTGCATCTCCGATAAGTGTAATTATTGGTACAAAATAAGAATCAATAATATCATTAAAATAAGGATATCCTCCGTTTAGTTCAGCGTTAATACCCCAAATGGTTGACGAAGAAATATTGGTGCTTATGTCCCATAATGCAGCTTCATAAATTGTGGATACTGTCATCTCTGCAGTGGTTTTACCAGCAGCATTGACTAGCGCAAGTCGTGGATTGCTATCCGTGTAATCACTAGGCCCTACGGCGTCTAATGACACCAAATCGGTATCGTAAAACACATTGTCCGCTACAAATACCTCTGATTCATTATTTGAAGTATCCCCTGTTAATGCACCCCATCGTCTGGGCTGGTCCAATTCGCCATCTCCTGTATAATCCTCATAAAGAAGCGCATCCGTGAAATTCGTGCCAATCAACTCAATGCTAGACGCTGAATAACTATTGCTTAAGGACTTGCCTCTGTAATGTAAGTTCCCGATTAAACCACCGATCCTCTGATAATCATTGTTCAGAGTATAGTGATACCAAGTCGAACCACCACTTGCGTTTTGCCAATCTGTATAATCACCTAAATCAATGTTTATAGCTACTTTTGAATAGACATCCGAAATTCGAGCATTTGCATCTCCTACAAGACCTCCAATGTATCGACCCCTTCTTACAGTAATCGAACCCGTGGATGAAGACTTTAAAAGTTCTGAATAACTCTTGTCGGTATAATTTGAACCCGTGTTAAGCATCCCAAAAAGACCGCCGATATAAGCAGAGCTTTGGGCACCCCCACTACTATTGATAACATTATCTGTAATCGTAATTGAAATGTTGTCTGTATGGAATTCTGAAAGGGTCAAGTATTCATTATTGTTGGTCTCTGTCTGACCCGAGAATATATTTTGCATACCTCCAATTAAACCGCCAACGTAATTACCATAATTAGAAAGCGTAATCGTGTTGTTTTTAGAATAAAACTTACTCAAAGAGTTCGGCTGAGATTGGTAATTCATTTCACCAAATAACCCGCCAATATAGTTGGAATAGTGATTGGTAGCACCTGGAGTAGGTGATATACTTATCGTATTGTTCTCAGAAGTGGCATTCTTGGTAAGATTTGAATATCGGACTACACCTATTGCAGCACCTACATAATTGACATAGTTTTTGGAAACAATAGTAAGCTCAGAATTTTTAACCAAAACGTTGATCAAATACCCGTATTGTATTGAACCTGCAATCAAACCAATCTGTCTTAAATACTGGTCGCCGGTATCATAGATACTTAAGCTCATATTATCAATCGTAAGATCCCTTACAGATCCGTAATTAATAGCCCCAAACAATCCAATGTTTTCGTATTTACCCTCTGATACAATGCTAATATTTTTAAGAGAATACCCACCACCATTATAATTAAAGGAGTTTAGAGTTGTATTACTTTGACCAAAATTTGGGTAATTAAAGTCTGTTTTACTCATCCAATTATAGCCCTGTAAATCCAAATCCTGTGTCTGTTCGAAATTAGCGCCTATGTTGCTAGGATGGCTGTCAAAAACCCAACTCAAATTAGCGACTGAAG
>CAJQLD010000059.1 GCA_905479095.1 uncultured Flavobacteriaceae bacterium | reverse complement strand
ACTCCAACCGCTATTTTCAATTGTTTTGACACACGCTATAAGTGCCTTATCATAAGAAAACTGAATCACAATAATGGATTCATTCCTCAAAATATCCGGTCTTAATAGTATGTTTTTCATTCAATTTTGTACTCATGATGAACCCTTTTCATTTTTGTAAGCGAGTCACAGCTTCGCTAATGAAAGTCCCATTTATAAAATAAAGAACCACTGCAAAGAGGTGTAATTAACAGTCCCCTTTATTTATCTTTTAATCAAATGGTTTTATGAAGATTCAGATTTGGGAACCAAAATCATTATAAACTTAAAAAATAGTTTGTAAAACCCAAAAAAATCATCAAATTTTAACATAAATAATTGACAATGTTTAACTTATAATTTAAATAGTAAAACAAAATTGAATTAAAACACAAATCGTGCGGTGGTTTTCATTTTAAAATCCGTAGATAATTTTGTTCATAATTAAAATAATTTACAGGCTTCAAACGCCTAAATAGTTTTATATTTAGAGTTCTATTTTTTATTTCATAACACACCTATGTATTTAATCTTTGATACCGAAACAACTGGTTTGCCCAAGCGTTGGAAAGCGCCCATTACCGATGTTGATAATTGGCCTCGTTGTATTCAAATTGCCTGGCAATTGCACGACGATATGGGGCGTTGTGTCGAGCATCAAGATTATCTAATTCGTCCGGACGGCTTTAATATACCGTATGATGCCGAAAAAATCCACGGGATCTCCACTGAGTTGGCTGCCGAGCAAGGATTGCCATTGCATGAGGTGTTAGAATCGTTTAATACCGCCCTTTCAAAAACCACCTTTGTGGTTGGGCAAAATGTGGGCTTCGATTTAAATATTATGGGCTGTGAGTTTCACCGTTTGCAAGTTCAATCGCCCTTAAATCAACTCCCCGTTTTAGATACCTGTACCGAAAAAACAGCGTCCATGTGTCAAATTCCAGGGGGACGTGGCGGGAAATTTAAGCTGCCCACTCTAACGGAATTACACCAGTTTTTATTTCATAAACCCTTTGGTGAGGCGCACAATGCCACCGCCGATGTGGAAGCCACTACCCGTTGTTTTTTGGAATTAATCCGTCGTCAGGAATTCACCATTGACCAGCTTCAAGCGTCTAATGACTATTACCAACAATTTCAGTCTGAACATCCAGCGGAAATCACCCCGATAGGTTTAAAACATATCAATCTTAAAAAAGAATCGGCCAAAATAGCGGCGCGCATTCAACAAGAAAAAGAAGCGGTCACACCGCAGCAAATTACCACAGAAGTTCCAGACATCCTGAACGATGCGCAAGTGGTGCATTTGCATAACCATTCGCAGTTTTCGGTACTACAATCGACCATAAGTATTAAAAATTTAGTAGCGGCTGCCTCCGATAATGAGATGCCAGCCGTAGCGATTACCGATCATGGAAATATGATGGGTGCCTTTCATTTCGTCAAAGAAATAGGCAATTATAATAGAGAGGTTCGTCAAAAAAATAAAGAAGCCGAAGCCGCCAATGAACCTGCGGATGCTCAGGAAATTAAAGGGATCGTCGGTTGTGAATTTTTCGTCTGTGAAGACCATACCAACAAGTCCCAGAAAGACAATGGCTATCAAGTCGTTTTTTTAGCAAAAACCAAAAAAGGCTATCACAATTTAGTAAAAATGTCGTCCAAGGCTTACACCGATGGCTTTTATTATTTACCACGAATAGACCGCACCATCGTCGAAACCTATAAAGAGGATTTAATCGTTCTGACAGGGAATTTATACGGCGAAGTGCCTTCCAAAATATTAAACGTTGGCGAGCGCCAAGCCGAAGACGCCCTTTTGTGGTGGAAATCCATATTTGGCGCCGATTTGTATGTGGAGCTGATGCGTCACAATCAAGAAGATGAAGATCGGGTGAATCCGGTGTTGATCAATCTTGCTCAAAAGCATCAAGTGAAATTAGTCGCGACCAACAACACCTATTATATCGATCAGGAAGATGCCAATGCGCATGATATTTTACTCTGTGTAAAAGATGGCGAAAAGCAAGCCACACCCATTGGACGGGGGCGTGGGTATCGCTACGGACTTCCCAATCAAGAGTATTATTTTAAGTCCTCTGATGAAATGAAATCGCTTTTTAAAGATGTTCCAGAAGCGATTGTAAACATTCAAGAGGTGGTCGATAAAATCGAACCCTTTGAACTAGCACGAGACGTTTTGCTTCCTAAGTTTGACATTCCTCAAGAATTTGTAGCACCCTCGGATGCGATTGATGGCGGTAATTTAGGTGAAAATGCGTACTTGAGACATTTGACCTATATCGGAGCCGAAAAACGCTATGAAACCCTAAACGATGAAATTAAGGAACGCCTCGATTTCGAATTAAAAACCATTCAAAATACAGGGTATCCTGGGTATTTTTTGATTGTAGAAGATTTCATTCGTGTGGCCAGATCCATGGATGTGTCGGTGGGTCCTGGTCGGGGGTCAGCCGCCGGTTCGGTGGTTGCCTATTGTCTGTGGATTACCAATATTGATCCCATTAAATACGATTTACTTTTTGAGCGTTTCTTAAATCCAGATCGTGTGAGTATGCCCGATATTGATATCGATTTTGATGATGAAGGTCGTGGTCGTGTCATGGATTATGTGATTCAAAAATATGGAGCCAATCAAGTGGCGCAGATTATTACGTATGGAACCATGGCGGCCAAATCGTCGATTCGAGATACGGCCAGAGTGTTGGATTTACCCTTAGGAGATGCCGATCGGATTGCGAAGTTGATTCCGAACATGGCCAAGCTGAATAAAATTTTTAACACCTCCGAAAAAGAGCTCAAAGCGAAATTCAGATCCGAAGATATGGAGCTGATTAATCAACTGCTCAATTTATCGGAAGGCGATGATTTAGAAGCGGAAACCATCAACCAAGCACAAGTTTTAGAAGGTTCCCTTAGAAATACCGGAATTCATGCCTGTGGGGTCATTATCACCCCGGGAGATATTACCAATTATGTGCCCATTGCTACCGCCAAAGATTCAGATCTTTATGTGACGCAGTTTGATAACTCGGTAGTAGAAGATGCGGGGCTGCTAAAAATGGATTTCTTAGGGTTGAAAACCTTAACATTGATCAAAGATACGGTCAAAATTGTCAAAGCCAAGCACGATGTTTTGCTGGATCCCGATACGTTTCCGTTGGATGATGAATTGACGTATGAGTTGTTCCAAAGAGGGGAGACGGTTGGCGTTTTTCAATATGAATCGCCGGGAATGCAGAAACACATGCGGGATTTAAAACCCACTGTTTTTGCCGATTTAATTGCCATGAATGCCTTGTACCGTCCAGGGCCAATTGAGTACATCCCGAGTTTTATTCGTCGAAAACAAGGCGATGAAGAAATTAGTTATGACCTTCCAGAAATGGAAGAATATCTCAAAGAAACCTATGGGATTACGGTCTATCAAGAGCAAGTGATGTTGCTGTCTCAAAAACTGGCAGACTTTACCAAAGGTGAGGCTGATGTTTTGAGAAAAGCGATGGGTAAAAAGCAAATTTCGGTCCTCGATAAAATGAAACCGAAGTTTATAAATCAAGCGGCCGCCAAAGGCATGCCGGCTGATAAGTTGGAGAAAATTTGGACGGATTGGGAAAAATTCGCCAGTTATGCCTTTAATAAATCACATTCTACTTGTTATGCTTGGATTGCCTATCAAACGGCGTATTTAAAAGCACATTATCCTGCCGAATATATGGCAGCGGTATTGTCCAATAATATGAATGATATCAAGCAGGTTACTTTCTTTATGGAGGAATGTAAACGTATGAAATTAAATGTATTAGGCCCCGATGTGAATGAGAGTTATTATAAATTTTCGGTCAACCAAAACAATGCCGTCCGCTTTGGAATGGGCGCGATCAAAGGCGTGGGGCATGGAGCTGTAAAAACCATTGTTGAGGAACGAAAAAATGAAGGGGATTATAAGTCTATTTTTGATTTAGCAAAACGAATCGATCTTCGAGCTGCCAATAAAAAAGCATTTGAAAACTTGGCTAATGCGGGCGGGTTCGATTGTTTTCCAAATACCCACCGTGCCCAGTATTTTCAGGATGAAGGGGATGGGGTTACCTTTTTGGAAAAAACCATTAAATATGCCAATCGGTTTCAAGAAAATAAAAATTCTTCGCAAGTCAGTTTGTTTGGAGAATCGAGTGATGTACAGATTGATGAGCCCGAAATTCCGCCTTGTGAAACCTGGGGCACCATGGAAAAATTAGCCCGTGAAAAAGAAGTGGTGGGGATCTATATTTCTGGCCATCCCTTAGATGATTTTAAACTCGAAATGCAGAATTTCTGTAATGGCGATATTTCAGTTTTTAGAGATATGCCCACCTTTATAAATAAAGAAATTTCCTTTGGTGGTGTCGTCACAGATGTACAACATCGCGTGAGTAAACAAGGAAAAGGCTGGGGCACGTTTTCCATCGAAGATTATATGAACACCCACGAATTTCGGATTTTTGGCGAAGAGTATTTGAAGTTTAAACACTTTTTGATGCCGAATAATTTTGTCTTTGTGCGGGCCTTAATTCGGGAAGGATGGACCAATAGAGATACCGGTGCTAAAGGCGATCCACGATTGCAATTTAATAGTTTTCAGCTGCTTCATGATATCATGGAATCCTATGCAAAAAAACTATCTATTCAATTAAATATTAAAGAAATCACCGAAGAAAAAGTGCAAAGCATCAAAGAGCTTTTGCAAATGCATTCGGGAAATCACAACTTAAAATTTGTCATTTATGACGATGATGAGGAGTTAAAATTAGAAATGAGTAGTCGCTTGCAAAAAATAAAAATCTCACAAGAACTCTTAGAAGAGCTCAAAGAACAAGAGGTGTTTTATAAATTAAATTAAGGACGTATAATTTTCAACAATCTGATTATAAGTAAAACAAATCACAAGGGGTATTGATTTGGACAAATTTTTAATTAATTTTGTAGCTCAATAAATAATAAATAGCATTTAAAAAATAAAGAGTATGGCATTAGAAATCACAGACGCAAATTTTGAAGAAACCGTCTTAAAAAGTACAAAACCAGTTTTAGTTGATTTTTGGGCAGCATGGTGCGGTCCGTGTCGAATGGTAGGACCTATCATCGAAGAAATCAGTACCGAATACGGCGATAAAGCGGTAGTAGGAAAAGTAGATGTCGATGCAAATCAAGAATTTGCGGCTAAATATGGCGTGCGAAATATTCCAACCGTATTGGTGTTTCAAAACGGTGAAGTTGTAGGACGTCAAGTAGGCGTCTCTCCCAAAAATGTATACACAGAAGCGATTGACGCATTGTTGTAAACACATCTTTTAAAAAAGAAGTTTAAAAAGGTTTGTCTTATTGACAAACCTTTTTTAGTTTAGGACCTATGGATATTCAAAAGGAATTACAGCAGGCCTCCGGGTTTTTAAACTTTGATTTATTAGCCAAATCCATTGTAGAGGGTTTTATTTCAGGCATGCATAAAAGTCCTTTTCATGGGTTTTCTGCCGAATTTGCCGAACATAAAATCTATAATAATGGCGAAAGTACCCGCCATATCGATTGGAAGTTGTTTGCCAAAACAGACAAATTGTACACCAAACGCTATGATGAAGAAACCAATTTACGGTGTCATCTGATTATCGATAATAGCAGCTCGATGCACTATCCAAAATGCGATCGGCCTTCTATTGGTCATTTAAATAAAATTAGTTTTTCGGCCTTAGCCGCCGCAGCTATGATGCAGCTTTTAAAAAAACAACGCGATGCCGTCGGTTTAAGCGTCTATTCGGATGCCATCGACTCCTATGCCCCAGAAAAGGGGAGTGAGCGCCACCATCAAATGCTTATGAACCGTTTAAACACGGTTGTGAGCCGTCCTCAAAAAGAAGTGGGAACCCAAACGTTTGAAGTCTTACATCAAATCGCAGAAAAAATGCACCGTCGTTCGTTGATTTTTTTGTTTACAGACATGCTTCAGCCCGACCAAGACGCCCAAAAACTATTTGAAGCATTGCGCCATTTGAAACATAATAAGCACGAATTGGTTTTATTTCATGTGTATGACAAGGCCACAGAATATAATTTTAAGTTTGATAACACTCCAAAACGCTTTGTGGATGTCGAGTCTGGAGGGTCTGTTGATTTATATCCAGAAGCATTGCAAGCCAATTATGAAGCTGCTATAGCGTCCTATTTCAGCGATTTACGTTTGAAGTGTGGGCAATATAAAATCAATTATGTTGGCGTCGATATTCAAGAAGGTTTTGATAAAATTTTGACGACCTATTTGGTGGAGCGACAGAAATTTATTTAATTTTTTATTAATGTTGAAAATAAAGCGAAAAATAGTTGTGTAATGAAAAATGCAGTGTATATTTGCAACCGCAATAACGCAACGGTTTGGTAGTTCAGTTGGTTAGAATACCTGCCTGTCACGCAGGGGGTCGCGGGTTCGAGTCCCGTCCAGACCGCT
>CAJQLD010000058.1 GCA_905479095.1 uncultured Flavobacteriaceae bacterium | reverse complement strand
AGCGTGACGACCTCTGTGTCGGGGTGGCAGGATTCGAACCTGCGGCCTCCACGTCCCAAACGTGGCGCGATAACCGGGCTACGCTACACCCCGAATTGATTATCTAAATATCTTTTTGCAACTCTCTTTTTGATTTTACCCTCCAAAAGTAATGCTTCACTCCTTGTATGAACTTATGCTCAGCATATCTTTATACTAGAGCGGTGCAAATATAAGCAGCTCAACCAAACAAACCAATATTATTTTGCACAATTTTAGAAGGGTTGTAATGTTAAAAATGACAGGAAATAATTGATAAAAAATAGCTTGCAACTTCTTGAGAAACTAGGGGTCTCATCTATTAACTATCGTCTAAAAAAAGATTCTCAGAATTTTAACTGTTCATTTTTATCCCAAAGTCCCCAATAGGCTCCAACATCGCCTTCGGCGCCAACTTTCCAAGATTCATCAAAAGAGGAGAAATAAAAGAACTCGACATTATTGTTTTCAGCCCATTCATGGGTATTTATGAAATAGTTCATCGCATTTTCTCGAGAGGCAAAAGCCCCTCTTAAACTACCACCTTCGCTTGGCCAACCCGTTTCTGTAATAATTACTTTTTTCCCTTGCCCCGCTTCGGTGGCTTGGTCAAACATTTTATTCATATGTGCTATTGAATAATGAATTGGGCAGCCTTCCCAATACGGATAGCAATTTGCTAAAATCACATCGCATGCTTCAGTGATTTTTGGTCGGTGTAAAAATTCATAATACGCATCAACATACCCAACTGGAATACCAGGTAACGCTTTTTTGACTCTATAGATATACTCTAACAACTGTTCTTCTGTAAGATCTTCTCGGTACATGACTTCATTACCTACAGCTGCAATGTCTACAAAGCCTTCTTTCGCTAATTTAATCAAAGCTTCAATTTCTTCTTCATTTTTTTCTAAATCGTCGCCGAGCCAAGCACCCACCAATGTTTTAATGCCATGTTTATGAGCAACACGGGGGATGTGTTCATTTCCTTCAATACACGAAAAGGAACGCACCCATTTGGTGTGAGGCTTTATGATTTGCATCCGTCGATCTACTTGAGCTTCTGAAATTTCATTTCCAGGGCCTTGACCATCTTCATACATACTAAAACACAACCCATGCATCCCATTATTCAACGTGTTTCGCCATCGTTCTTCTAAACGAATTTCGGGTTGTTTAGGAACTTCAACGACTGACTTTTTGGGGTGTTCAATTTGTTTTGGTGAAAATTTTCGACCTTCTCTGAATGACATTTATGTGTAATTTAATGGTTAAAATTTTAAATCTTCGTTGGTATCCCAAAGTCCCCATCGGGCTCCAACATCACCCTCGTGATGTACTTTCCAGGATTCATCAAAAGAAGAAAAATAAAATAGTGGCACTTCATTTTGTTGCGCCCAATTGGTTGTATTTATAAAATATTTCATCGCATTAATTTCAGAAGGCTGCGCATCTTTCGTGCTCTCTCCTTGGTTTGGCCACCCAGTTTCTGAAATAATGACTTGTTTTCCATTCGCCGCTTTTTGAGTCACCGCATACATTTGTTTTAGATACGTTGCCGATTGCTCAATACTACAGCCTTCCCAAAATGGATAACAGTTCACTAAAATAACATCGCAAGCATCAATAAGTTGAGGCCGCTCAATAAACTGATAATAGGCATCCACATAAGTCACAGGAACTCCCGGAATCGCTTGTTTCACACGATGTATATATTCAAGTAGTTCGTTTTCTGTTAATTCTTCGCGCATTAAGGTTTCATTTCCTACCACTGCAATATCAACCAAACCAAATTTTGCAAGATTGATTAGCGCATTAATTTCTTTTTCGTTTTGATCTTTATCATCACTGATCCAAGCACCCACCATTGTTTTTAAGTGTTTTTTATGCGCGATTTTTGGAGTCTGCTCATTCCCCTCTGTACAAGAAAAAGAACGCACCCAATTGGTGTAAGGTGCAATAATGTCCATTCGTTGACTAATTTGTGATTTAGATAATTGATCCCCAATATTTTGCCCTTCTAAATAGGGACTAAAACACAGCCCATGAAGACCCTTATTTAAATGGGTTGAAAACAAGGCTTTAATGTCAGCATCCGTTTTGGATGTGAAATCAATCTCTGTTGAGCTGTCAATTTGGAGGCCTGAATCTACAAAAGACCTTAATTTATCGGTTTGATAAAAAGAGGTTGGGTTTTGTGATAAATTGTTGCGTTTATCTAATTCAGCTCGAACGATTCCAGCACTTTCTTCTGTAACGCTATAATTGCGCATCACAAGCATGGCTATGACCGTTCCAAGAATTGGAATCCCTGAAAACGATAATCGCAATCCATCGATAGCCCCTTCTGGTTGAACAGTAACTCCTGAGTCAAATCCTACTGAACTCATAATAACGCCGCTTAATCCTCCAGCAATAGCAAAACCAAATTTTACCATCCACCAGTAGATCGCACCAAAGGTACCTTCTCTTCTCAATCCCGTCTTAAGTTCATCTAGATCAATCACATCTGCTGTCATAGACATCATTAATACAAATAAACTTCCGATACCAAAGGAGAAAAATGGGAGAGCAAAAATGAACATATAAGGTTTACCTGGAATAAAGAGAAACCATAACATTATATACCCTAGAACAGAAATTCCCTGTGATATCAAAAAGGCTTTCTTTTTACCCATATTTTTTGACATACGCGTCACGATCGGAATAACCAAAAAAGTAGTTCCAAGGGCTCCTAAACACCCAAATAGCGTTGGCCATATCCCGGCAGCACCTGCATCGCCTTCAAAAAGATGATAAACAATGATAAAGAATGAAAATGATGCAATTGTCATAAAAGCGTTATACACTAAAAAAGTAGCGATACATAGTTTTCTAAATGGTTTCATTTTAAAAGCACTTGAAAAACCAGAACCTATTTCTTTTAAACTATTTCCAATATTTTTTAAATTGAGAGGAGAATAGTCTTCATTTAATGTGGATTTACTTTTAATAAATATACCAGGAACAAGAGCGCAAATTGTAAAAACGATACCGACCCAAAAAGCAAGGGATCGAGTCGCAACTTCTGCCGATTCAAACCAAGATGGATCATACATAATCACCCAAAACCAGGGTGCGATCACCCATGCCCATTGGCCAATCCATTGAGCAGTTGCCATAATACTCGTACGCTCATGAAAATCATTACTCATCTCATACCCCATTGCGACATAAGGCACACTAAAAATGGTAAGCCCTAAGTAAAATACAAACGACCAAATCATGAAGTAAACAAAATTATAATCGACACCATTCTCTCTAAAGAGTTGCCACATAATGATAAATGCAATTCCCATCATAAGACCACCAAGAATTACATATTGTCGACGTCTACCCCATCGTGATTTTGTGTTATCAGATATAAAACCCATGATTGGGTCCGTAAAACAATCAAATATTCTTGGGAAAAAATAAATAACACCCCACATCCAACCTGGAAATCCTAAATCTTGGACTAATACCACCATAAAGATTCCCAATGCAGCTGGAAACATTTGATTGGCAAGCATGCCTATACCAAAGGCTATTTTTTGGCCGAAGGGAACTTTTTCTGAATGTGTTGACATAATAAATTGGTTTTAGTTAGTGAGTAGTATGGTTTGTATCGCTTGTGGTTGTATGGATATTGATTTTGAAGCATCTCCCAAGGAAAGCTCAAAAGTTTTTAATTTTTTTCCTTCATTAAAAATAATCACTGCAATCGATCCATCAGGATTTTTAGCAGCTGTTACCATTAAAGAAGCATCTGTATTTTTGACATCAATGATTTGAGCCCCAGGACGCATGTATTTACTAAAATGTGCCATTGTGTAATATAAAGGCGTGAAATAGACTTCATCGTTATCTGGATCTACGATTACGGGAGCGACGCACCAGTTTTTAAACCAGTTTGGACCGCCTTGTCTATCGAGCACCATGTTCCAATCGACCCATCCATCGACCCAATTGTTTAGGCAACCAATGATATCTCTTGCATAGCGATTGACAGGCGCATATTTAGGGTGTAAATGTTTGTCTTGTGGCGGCGCCCAATCCCAGCCCCAATCTGTGGATTCTTTTTTCCAATACCAAGCATCATCTTGCCATTTAGGAATTTCTGAATCTACACAGCCTTCCGTTTCGATCAGATATTTATTGGGTGCTTTTTTGTGTGCATACTGCAAAGCTTCTGGGAGATAATCAAAGGTACTTTCGTACCAATGAATGGCTGTCCCATCAAAATACTTTGATGAAGCTTCGTCCTTAAACATTGAATCGACCCAATCCTTTAGACCCGCTCTATTTTGATCGTATCCAAGTATTTTGGTTGCTCCATTTCCATTGGCTTCAAGTGTGGGACCTAAATGATTTTGTACGAAATCGGTTTCTTCTTCTGGCGAAAAGTGCATGCTCTCCCAGTTGTTACCATTTCCATGCGGCTCATTTACTGGTGTTAACCCCCAAATATCAATGCCTTCCGCTTTATAGGCATCTAAATATTTTGAGAAAAACAAAGCGAAAGTACCGTAGTGTTCATCTACTAATTTTCCGCCTACATATTTATTATTGTCTTTCATCCAAGGCGGTGCCGTCCATGGCGACGCTATAATTTTAAAACCATCTTCAGAGACCATCATCGCCTCTTTGATCATCGGAATTAAATCGGCTTCATCTTCTTCGATGCTAAAATGTTTTAACTCCAAATCATCTGCAATTGGCGCATAGGTGTAATTTGATAATGAAAAATCACAGGAACTAATGTGCGTTCGCGTCAATGAATAATTTGCCCCTTTTTTACTAAAATAAGCATCGAGTATTAGGGCTCTATTTTTTTTACTCAAACGATTTAGTAAATAGGCCGAAGATTCAGTGAATGAGCCCCCAAAACCAGTAATTGTTTGGTAGGTCTTATCTGGAAAAAGCCCTATTTCAGAGGCATTTTCAGACGTGCTAAATTCTGAGATTTCAGTTAATTTATTACCACTCGCAGACGTTTCATACACGGTGACTTGTAAGGGTTGTTTGGATGTACATGCTGTGAGCATTCCTACTATAATTAAAAGGTGATATATTTTTATACGATTCATATTAATGGTTCATTATAATTTCATTTTTCAAAGGCGGTAATTCGACCTCAAGTAATAAGGCTTCCTTATTGCCATTATAGGTTTTTGTGATCGGATTTCCATTACGCGTCAATCCATCAAAAACCCCTTTATCGACTAAATCCCATAGGGCATATTTGGCTTTTCCATCGACGGTAAATAAGCCAAAATAGTTTTCAGAACCTCCAATGTTTTGAGCATCTTTCCAAGGTTCATCAAAAGCTTCAAAATAGAAACATGACCTTTTGGTTTCATCAGACCATACTCTCATATTGTGGTAATAAATGGCTTCCTTGTATTCATCCGTTGCTTTGGAGCCGTTAGAGCCATATTGTCGGTTTGAAGCACTTGCCCATCCAGTTTCTCCAACATGAATTGGTTTATCAATTCCCAAACGTTTCATATAACTCGCCACACTATCAATTTGTGAAGCGGCATAGTCCGTGGCACGATTCATTGCGACCTCAATTCGTTTTAAACTTGACAATTCTGTCTCATTTCCAAAAACACCCCAGAAAACAGGATTGTAATGCGTATCGTGCATTGGGTAGGTATGCGCTGAGACATAATCCACAGCTGCCATTAGTTTTTCAAGAGCTTCGACGTGGTATTGAGACTCAGCTCCACCCCAAGACGCAAAATTATCGGAGCTTGTGATCCAAAGGTCTTTAGAAAGGTCACCCGTTGTTTTTAAGTCTTGTAAGTGCATGACCCATTTTAAAATAACATCGGGTTGCACAAAATAGGACGCTGCCCATTTGACCATGGCTTCATTTCCAACTGAAATGACTTTAACAACTTCAGGATACTCATTTGCCAAAGCAATTGCACGTGCAATTTCGGCGGCATTGTGTTCACTCTCTTGATGGTGGTCCAAAGGCTGATCAGTCCATGCATTTTTACAATCAATCCAAGTTCCCAACATCACATACATTTCAAAACCAGGTGTTTCCTTTTTTAATTCTCGAATTGCCTTTAGCATATTTGAAGCCTGCGCCAATTGAACATTATAGGTTCGTAAGATTCTGATATTCATCGCATGAAGAATTCTCATATCTTCCTTTAGCTCTTCAATAGTGGGTTGAATATCTCTAGACGATTTTCGATACCCTCCATAAGAGATTGCCAAATAGTTTGAATTTCCTAATATATCTTTAGCTGTCACTTCTTTTTGAGATTGTTGGTTGGTTGTGCTTTGTTTTGATTGCTTGTTTTTACAAGACACCATGAGAAAAACAAGCAGTATTGAAACTAATAGATGTGTTGATCTTCTCATGATGACTTGAAATATTTATTTTAAACGACTCTTTTTAACGTGAACATTTAGTTCTACAACATCCCCTGTACGATTAAATACATGTGCACTCGTTTCAGCATCTAAGCTTAACGTTTTAAAGGTTGTTGAATTACCATTACTGAATTTTACCGTTAAACTCTCTTCGTCAGAAATTGTGTACGTAATAGGCACTTGACAATAGGTAAAACACAAAGAATCTTTGGAAACTAAAATGCTGTTTTTCTTTTTAGGAAGCGCGATGTAATGAAATGTTTTACTCTCTTTTAAAAATTCATTTCCACGTAACAAACGAGGATTAAAACCTAGTTTTCCATCCGAAACTTCCACTCCAAATTCACCAAAACGAGATAAAACATCTTCTTTTACCTGACCTGTCATTCCAGGTTGTTGAGCGCCTTTGCCTGCAGGGGTATGCGAATAAGGATCGGTTGGGAAAGCACCATATAACTTTGGTGATTTGTGAACGCCAATTCCAGCATTGATTTCGTAATAATGATCTAATAAGTGTCCTTTAACGGCTTCATTGGTTTCCGTTTCAAATGCTGCGTGACAGGTTTCAAGTACCGACAACTGTAGTTTAGAAACCATGTGCCAGTAAATAGAACCTAAACCTTCATATCCATAAAAGGTTCCGGAACGACCCGTAAATGATTTGTGATTGAAGACCTCTTCAAAAATTTGAAGAATTTTGGGCGTTTCTAACGCAATGAGTTCTTTATAAGATGTTTGAGAAAGTTCATTTAAAGCGACTTTTAAATCAATGGCATTTTTAAAACTCCCATTAAAGTGATAAGCACCATTGACATCTTTCTCTAAAATTTGAACATTTCCATCGCTCACTAACTGTTCTAGTAATTTAGAGGATGAAACAGCTGAAGCAGAAATTGTATTTCGCTCAATAAATCCTTTCAACGCTTTGTTAGGATACAATAAGTAGCTATACTGATCTGGTCGGAACAATTTGCTGCTTTTCATGGCATTCAATACAGATAAGGACTGATTGGTCGATAAATATTTTGAACTTAAGACTGCTACTTGCCCTTCTAACATTTCATCTAAATATGAAATTGAAACGCTTTTAGAATCGTTTATCGTCATTAAATTATACGCGTGGTATAAATTATCGTCTCGTTTATTTGCTTCGATAGAGTGCTCTAAATATTGAAGACTCACGGCTATAAATGCTTTTAGATCTTGGATAGATACTTCATTTTTTCTTCCTGAAAACGCATTCTTATAGACTTGATCTCTATAGCTGCTTCCTGCATTTCCTAAGGCATCTAAAATCAACTTTCGATCTGTATCGTTGATTCGACCCGACAGTAAATGTTGATGGTCGTTAAAGGTCGTTGAAATAGAATCAAAGAAAGTCACTAACTCTTTTGAAACCTCAACAGTTTCTAAGTTTGATTGAACCACTACAGTATCAAAAAACTTAAGGAAACGTCGGAGATAATACAAAGTAACCATTGATACGCCACTTCCAACTAACGCATTGTTGGCATCGTTCCATTCTGGACGTTGTGTGTTCATCCAAATTCCGCCTTCTGGAATAAAGTTTGAAAGTTTAGCTAAAGTGGTTGCTAATATTTTTTCAATAAAATTGACTTTTACAATAAAACGATTTTCGTCTCGAAGTAAAGCGCCATCTGCACCAAGTTCAACTCTTTGTTCACGGATTTTAAGATCCAATGCTTCATCAAATTCGATGGTATCTTTTGGGTTTTCAAGCAGTGCGTCGTAGCTTTTAATTTTGTAAGGAACATTTGCATATACAAACATATCTTTATTAAAATAGCTTGCTAGTTTTCCAGGCTGATGATTTTCAATAAACTCTAAAAACTTTAGTAAGTATATCACTTGGTGATCACCCCAATAGCCAATGTACGACCATGGATCGTCTGGTTCGATCGTTTCCCAATCAAACCCGCCTTTTGTCACTCGATACGGATTGTAACCATCAAAAGTCGTGGCATTTAAAAATTTATGGATCATACTCTCAATAAACGCCGGGTATGAATGTGCTAGTGCTTCCCAGTTTTGGAAAATATCACGCCAATTTCCTTCGTAATCAAGGATTTTTGAACCATCAATTTCGCTTTTGGTATTGATTGAAAATTTATTCCAAGGACGGCTCGGATCGCCATGTCGTCGGCTAAATTTTAAAGGCATGTATTCAAAACACAAACGTCTAAAGTTTGTGTCATCAATTTGATATGCTAATTCTTGTAGAACAGAAAGTGAAAATACTTCAGGTAGTTTCTCAACCAAGTCTTCTGTTTTCCTAGCTACTTTTTTATTGGCTTTTAAAAGATAGGTTTTAAAATCCCATTTTTCAATTTGGTAATTATCATCAAATATACCCCCACGCATGATATTGAATAAGGTATTTGAAAAATGACGTGTATCTCTAAATTTATCTGCTGAAAGTTGCAACCCATCAGAGGCAGCATTTAAAGCAATGAGACGCTCGGTTCCTTTTTCAATTTTTTGATTGATGAGTTCTGATAAACCGTCATTGGTTTTAATCTCATGGATCAATTTTGCAATTGCAGAATGATTTTTATTAACCTCAGCAACTAGCATCCAATCTTTGCTTTCATCAGCCGTTAAAACAATGGTTGAATTGACAAAATAGGCGCCTTTTTCTGCTTTCACATCGGTTTCTTCTTGAAGGTCTTGATTTTTCCGAAACGATTCAACTTGAAGAGACGATACTAAATGTTTAGGGTTGTCTAATCCTAAGGACCAAACGATATTAGCTTTTAATGCTTCGCTAGGCTCCGCTTTGTCCACAATAATTGCGCTTAGAGCATAAAT
>CAJQLD010000057.1 GCA_905479095.1 uncultured Flavobacteriaceae bacterium | reverse complement strand
CGTGATGGCGAAAATCGGTCGTTTCAATTTGGTGATGATTTATCGACGGTGAATATGACCGAGAGTTTGAAAAATGCACAGATCAACAATGGTATTTCAGACCTTCGCTTAACAGAAAATGATTTAATTGTAGAAGAAACAAAGCACAAAGCTCAAATGAGTACGGTGTTGATGATTGACATTAGTCACTCCATGATTTTATACGGCGAAGACCGGATCACACCTGCAAAAAAAGTTGCCATGGCGTTGGTGGAATTAATCCACAGAAAATACCCAAAGGACTCTATCGATATTATTGTGTTTGGAAATGAAGCATGGCCCATCAAAGTGAAAGACCTCCCCTATTTAAAAGTAGGGCCTTACCACACCAATACGGTTGCCGGACTGGAATTGGCCATGGACATTCTGCGTCGAAAACGACATACAAACAAACAGATTTTTATGATTACGGATGGTAAACCGAGCTGTATTCAACTACCATCAGGTGAGTTTTATAAAAATAGTAACGGCTTAGATGATATGATTGTCTCTAAATGCCTCAATAAAGCTGCGCAAGCACGAAAACTAAAAATTCCAATTACTACTTTTATGATTGCCCAAGATCCGTATCTCCGAAAATTTGTGGAGCTATTTACGGCGCAAAACCAAGGAAAAGCCTTTTTGACGGGTCTCGATGGGTTGGGAGAAATGATATTTGAAGATTACGAAAAAAATAGAATTAAAAGAATATGAGCAAAGAAATAACTTTTAAAGAATTGAAAAATTCTGATTATAAAGACCAAACGATTAACCAAGAAATTCAGGCAAATCTAATCGCACGCATCAAAGCGAAGCAACCCGTATTTGAAGGCCTTTTTGGCTATGAAGACACGGTAGTGCCTCAATTAAAAAAAGCAATTATTGCCGGACATCATATTAATTTATTGGGATTACGTGGGCAAGCAAAAACTAAAATCGCCAGAAGTATGGTGGATTTGCTCGATGAATATATGCCAATTGTGAAAGGTTCTGAAATCAACGACAGTCCTTTTCAGCCAATTTCAAAATATGCTAGAGACTTAGTGGCCGAAATGGGCGATAAAACGCCGATTTCATGGGTACACCGATCCAATCGGTTCTTTGAAAAATTGGCCACTCCCGACGTGAATGTGTCGGATTTAATTGGTGATATCGACCCGATTAAAGCGGCAACTTTAAAGCTACCCTACTCCGATGAGCGCGTGTTGCATTACGGCATGATTCCCCGAGCAAATCGATGCATCTTTGTATTAAACGAACTTCCGGATTTACAGGCACGGATTCAAGTCTCTTTATTTAACATTTTACAAGAAGGCGACATCCAAATACGTGGATTTCAACTAAGAATGCCGCTTGACATTCAATTTGTATTTACCGCAAACCCCGAAGATTACACCAATCGAGGGAGTATTGTTACGCCTTTGAAAGACCGAATTGGATCGCAGATTTTTACACACTATCCAAAATCAATTGCATTGGCGCGAGAAATCACAGAACAAGAAGCCAAAATTTCTAAAGAAGACAAAGCAACTATTCTGGTTCCTGACTTGGCAAAAAACTTATTGGAACAAGTTGCCTTTACAGCGCGTAAAAGCGAATACGTAGATGCCAAAAGTGGCGTGAGTGCACGTCTAACCATCAGTGCGATGGAAAACCTCATGGCAGCCGCAAAGTTGCGACTAATTGAAACAGATGCAGCGAAAACAACCATTCGTTTGGTAGATTTCATGTCTATTATTCCTTCAATTACCGGAAAAATTGAATTGGTTTATGAAGGTGAACAAGAAGGGGCCGATGAGGTCGCTAAACTTCTTATTGATAGCGCAGTGATGGTCTATTTTGATAACCTTTTCCCTCGCATTTCTAAACTCGAAAAAGAAGGTCATAAAACTCCATACACCGACTTGATTCATTGGTTTGACAACAACTTTCTTGAATTAAATTACACCGACACAGATGACGAATTCTATGCCAATCTTAAAGCGGTAAAACCGTTAGTTACCCTCGTTGAAGAATACGCAGCTAAATTAAGTGAAGAAGATCAGAATTTTTGTATGGAACTCGTTTTATGGGGATTAACGATCCATAATAAATTAGATAAATCAGAAAACAACACCTCTTTTAAATTCGATTCCGCAGGGATCAATCAGTATTTTAATAGAAACAATTAGTTGAAAATCTAAGTTCATTTATTAATTAAAATCACGTGTATCTTTGGATGTACGTGATTTTTTTATACATTTATAACAGATTAAGACCCCAAGTCTAAATCTTCATAACCAATAGAACCTTTCGTATAGAATTATTTTACCACAACTAACGACCATGTCACTAGTCCATTTATATCGTTGTGACTAAATAAATTAGAGCTATAAAAACCTTTTTTAATACGCTATTACTGATTTTTTAAAACACTCGATTTGATCATGAATCACAAAAGTTAAAACCATATCAATCAATTAAAAAAATGAAGATGAAAAAACCACTTATAATAATACTCATCGTAATTTTAGTTCCTTTAAACCTTTGTTACAGTCAAGATGAAATTGATGAAAAAAGAACCTTAATTATTTCAGGAGGCGGAGCACGTGTCTGTTGGGGTGCGGGTTTTGCTAAAGGACTCATAGAATCTGGTCATAACTACGAAACAGTCGGAGGAACGAGCGCAGGTGCTTTGATTATGTCTTCGGTGATTTTAAATCAATTTGAAGAGCTTGAAACATTATTCAACAGTATAACCAACGAAAGTGTGTATAACGTAAACCCAGTTAGGTCAAATGGTGGTATCCGTATTTTTCGTTCAATATATCGCACGCTATTCGGAAAGTCTTCAATAGGGGAATCGAAAAATTTAAGAAAACTCATCGGAGAAATTTTCTCAAAAAAAGACTATGAATCTATATTGAATCAAAACAAAACTATTTTTTGTGTAACGACGAGCTTAAATACTTCCAAAAAATCTATGAAATCAATCCATTCATCAACGTATATAGATATGTTAGATTGGATATGGGCCTCCGCATCTGTTCCTGTTTTGATGGCTCCCGTAAAAAAAGATGGACAAAGTTGGGTAGATGGTGGCGTCATAGACAACGTCCCTATAGATGGAGCCGTGATTAAAGGGGCCAAAGCTATTGATGTCATTTCATTATTTCCAGAAGAACCAAACGGATGGGAATCATCGGACGCCTTAACAGATATCGCAGGAAGAACATTGGAAATATTACTAAATTCTTCCTCGAAAAGTGATATTACTGAAGGAATCTTATTATCGGAAATTAAAGAAGGAACTGAACTAAACATCTATTATATGTCAGAAGAAGATGCGAATTTTTTATCAAATCTTTTTTCGTTTGAAAGTGAGACTCTATCGGAAGGTTATAAAAAAGGGTATGAAGCTTATAAAAACACAACCATGTCAAAAAAAACCTATATTATGGGAAAGAATGCTAAATTTCTTGAAAATTAGCGCTATAAAATTCTTATAAATCGTTGTCAAACGCTGACAAAAGCAAATAAAATGATAAAACTATTTTCATATGGAACGCTTCAATTGGAACGTGTTCAGAAAGAAACTTTTGGAAGATTATTAATCGGCAGTAAAGACAAATTAGCAGGATATTGCATTTCAAAAATGAAAATTATAGATCCAAAAGTAATTGAATCCAGTGGCACAGATAGTCATCCAATTCTGAAATACACAGGAAATAAAACAGATTTTGTAGAAGGCACCTTATATGAAATATCTACTGAGGAGTTGATCAAAGCAGACGACTATGAAGTTGATGATTACAAACGTGCA
>CAJQLD010000056.1 GCA_905479095.1 uncultured Flavobacteriaceae bacterium | reverse complement strand
AGAAATCTGCAGTTAATTGTGTGAGTTGTTCCATAACGAGTGTGAAAATTATTGCAATAGGCTAAAAATTCTAGTTACAAATGTAACTTATTCATAAGTAATCAATTATTATTAACGTTTATAAAAAACCACTATGCTCCTTTTACGTACCTTTGTACCGTTTTAAAAGAATATTAAATCAACAATAAATATATCCCACTCACTCCTATGAAAGATGTTTTTGGAACGGCCATTTTAGATTATCAACAAGGAAATTACACGGAAGATTTGGTAACGTCAACCTCTATTTCGGATGAAGACACCTTGCCTCTGCCCTATTTATTTAGAGACTTTTCAGAGATGCCATCGTTGGAGCAAACGGCTTTAACCCTTGCTAAAGGGTCTGTATTGGATGTGGGTTGTGGCGCAGGAAGTCACAGTCTTTATTTGAAATCAAAAGGGTTAAATGTGAAATCCATTGATATTTCGGAAGGGGCAATCAAAACCTGCCAATTGCGAGGATTGGAGCATGCACAGGTTTTAGATGTCATGGACGAAACACAGGCCTTCGATACCTTATTGTTATTGATGAATGGCTCTGGGATTTTTCAATCCTTGGCGCATACACCATTTGTATTAAATCATCTTAAAACACTGCTAAACCCAAATGGACAAATTCTAATTGATTCTTCCGATATTAAATATATGTACGAAGATGACGATGGCGGCTTTTGGATGGACACGAATAAGGATTACTATGGCGAGCTCGATTATACGGTGCGTTATAAAGATGAAGAAGCCACCTTTAGTTGGATGTATCTCGATTTTGAACGTCTAAAAATTGCCTGTGATCAAGTCGGTTTACAATGTGAATTGGTGGAACAAGGCCCGCATTATGATTTCCTAGCAAAACTAACCCAGATTTAAAAATCAAATTTATAACTCGCTCCTGCAAGAACTTGCAATCCTTGAACGGGATAATGATTCCAACGTTGGTAATTTTGATTCGCAATATTATGAACCTTGACAAATGCCCCCCATTGGTTGGTGACTTGATAGTCTAATTGCAGATTCGCATCTAAAAACGAGTCTAGTGTGACATTTGGTGTGATCGGTTGTGGGACAAATACCCCTTCCAAATTGGTTGTATCCTGTCTTGCCCCACTATAAAACACAGTCCCAGCTAGATTCCATTTTTTAGAAAAATTATAATCCAAAAACAGAGACGCTTCAAACTCCGGTAAATTCCAAACGGTGGATTCTGAATCGGCGGTATAGTTATAAAAATCACCTTTTAAACGTAAATTAAATTTTTGACTGACATCAAATTCTAAAGCGCCAGAAACAGTTATCACCTCAACATCCTCATACAGCACTCCAAAAGAGTTTCCTCGATTGTAATTGTTTGATGCTGAAAAGTTTTTAATGGTATGCGTTCTAAAAAGGGCTTTGTCGTTCTCGCTAGAATAGCTTCCATGTAAATCATAACCGACAGATTGTGAGAGTTTTCCTTTGGTGCCAACCACAATTTTATAGGGCGTCGAACTTGGTTGGATGTCCAGCGTTGGAGATACAAATGGATTTGTTTGCACAAAATCGTAGTATGTATTTTGATATAAATCGCCCGTAATTTCGGCATAAGCCACAACAATTGAATTGACAACCGCATAGCTCGCTTCTATATTTGGGTAGATGTAAAAATCGTTTTTGTTCTGTTCAGAATCCATTAGATAATAGGCTTTAAATCCTACCGAAACTGCTAAATCGTCTTGAGCATATTGATAGCTTGGCGCCACTGAAAACTGAATATTTCCATAGTTTTGCGTTTCTAATCCATTATAGTTTTTAGCAAATGTTCCTTTTAAATAATCGACTTTAAGTCCCGTAGTAATTGAATTATCGAAAACGTCGAACTGCAAACTAGTTTCGCCGGTAAGCTGGGTTTCCTGCGATTCGTAGGCATCAGCGAATCGACGTAAGTGAATTTCCCCCGTTCGAAAAACGCCTTTGGTCAACTGCACATCACTGCCCAATTCAATCGTTGAATATACTTGTTTTGGGTCGATAGGCGTCAGGGTTTTAAAAGGAAGTCCATACCAGTTCACAGCTTGCCGTTGAAACGTGGCATCGGTATTCCAAACAAAGGCCTTTGAGCTTTTGGCATAATTGACTTGAACCAAGTTATTTGAAAAATCGTCTTCCAGTTGCAAACCGTCAATACCGCCTTGCGACGAGTGATGCTCGATATAACCGCCAATACGTTCCCCTTTTCCAAGACGGTGGTTCAAATATAAATTTCCCAGCACCGTCCCATAATTCCCTAAACCAAGAGATGCATAGTTTTGAAATAATTTTTCTTTTTTTAGTTTTTCTAATCCGACTGAAGTTCCTTTTGCGGGTGTGAATGTGGACGCCACCGGAATAGAAAAAATGGTATACTTCACCGCTTTTTGAGTGGTTTCCGAATTAAATAAACTCGGGGTTTGCTTCAGTTTAAAGGCATCCGATATTTTTGGCGTGTATGGTTTCACAATATTGACTACCTGCGTATCAATCGAATCTTGAGATCGTGATTGGGGCGATTGCGCTTGTAAATTAGGTGCCAGAACGACCGCTATCAAAACAGATAAAAATCGTAAGTGTTTTTTTAATCTAAGACTCATAAAAATTAGTTTTTATTTTGAGTATCTACTTCTACAGATGAATTTGTTTTTGCAGCTTCGGTTTTAATTTTTTCAAGTTCAGATTTGGCATCTTCGACAACTTTATTAAATTCTGAAAAATTTTGAATCACATTTTCTAAGATGTACGTGGACTGAAAAACATCATCAAGTGCCTGAAAATTCTTTGCCATGACAATCAATCCTTTGGCGGCGTAATATTTATAGCTCGAATAGTTTTTAATCAGATATTGAACACTCGCATTGGATGCTTCATAGGCACCATCGGACGATTTAAAATACGCCTCAAAATACTGAGCTTCGGCCGCCATCTCGCCTGTAGCAATGGTTTTTACTTGTGCATAGGCTTCACGTGCTTTGGATTCATTAGCAGTTTTCATTGCAGCTCTGGCAATAATGATATAGGCATCACTCTTAATATATACATCTGTTTTGGAGTTCTCCAGAATGAGGTCTGCATACCGAATGGCTGCATCATAATCTTCTAACTGAAAATATGTTTTCATTAAGTTGGACTGTGCATACAACCTGTTTTGAGGATTTCTGGCTTCCAATTCTAATCTAATTAATAAGGAACGTGCACGCTCAAAGGCTTTTGTGTCTAATAAAATTTCAGATGATTTTAGTAAGGCCGACTCTGTAAATTCATTCGTGGGTTGCTGACTTACAAACTCATAATGTGGAAGCGCATTCTCGGCCAGATTAACTTTATGATACAACTCTGCCAGATAAAAATGGGCCTTTACCAACTGTTTTCCATTTGGAAACCCCGCAATATATCCATTAAATAACTCAATAGCCTTCGAAGTATTCGTGTCTAAATATTGTTTTTCCGCAGCTTCATAAGAGGCATCATCCAATTCGCTATCCGTCACACCTACATACTTTAGGGTTTTTACCCACCTTGCATAGGAATCAACCTGTCCCAAATCAATATAAATAGACCGCGAAGAACTAATCGCTTGAAAGGCCTCGGGAGTCGATGGATATTGGACCGCTACTTTATTAAAACTTTGAAGTGCCGCTTGATTAGCCCCTTGATTGTATTGAATCAATCCCTTGCGCAATAAGGCTTTCGAAACCAAAACACTCTTTGGAAATCTACTTATTAGTTGACTGTAGTTTTGAAGCGCTTTTTTTGGCTTTCCTTGATTAGCATAGGTATTTGCCAATTCAAAAAGAGCTTGATCCTTTAGGTAGGAGGATTTAAAACCGAGCACTTTATCTAATTTTTTTATTTTGTCTGAGGTTTGTCCCAGAAAGCCATGACTAACAGCAATTTGGAAGGTGGCATAATCCAATTCAATTTGAGCGATTTTTAACGCTTCTTGATAAGCATCAATGCCTGGACTGTATTGAGTGGTTACAAAATAAGAATCGCCCAATCTCAAAAACGCATCATTTAATAGGACTAAATCTGATGGTTGACTTGAAATAAAAGACTGGAATGCTTTGATGGCATTGGCGTATTTCTTTTGTTTAAAATACGTATAAGCTATATGATACTCTAAATTCTTAAACTCTTCAAGCTGAGTACTTGTTGTGTTATTTTTAAAGTCTAAAAACCCATTCAGTGCAGGCTTAAAATTTGACAACTGATACTCCACTTCTGCCTTCCAATAAGTGGCCCTTGCATTGATAACTGGATCTAAAGAAATAGCCAACGACCGCTCAAATAACATCTTAGCGCCTGCATAATCGGCCTCATTATATAATTCTAACGCTCTAAAAAAAGTGACTTTTTGATAGGCTTCTCTGTGAGATGATTTTGATTTATTTTCTAACAGCTCCAAAGCAGCTTTAAAATTATTAGACGATATATACGAATCGATTAATAAAGATTCGATATCTGTTTTAAAAGCAGATTTAGGATATCGTTTCAAAAAACGAGAAAGCACTTCGGGCGTCGATTGGTATGGATTGCCGATTTCATAACTTAGTTTGGCATAATTTAACCAAGCATCTTCCTGAATATTGGAATTGAAATCCATTTCAGAGGCGTTTTTAAATGCATTCAAGGCCTCTTGTTTTTTATGGAGATTGATATAACTTTCTGCTAAATGATAATACGCATTTTGAGCAATCGCATTGGATCCATCAATAATTTTATTAAACTCACTAATCGCATTTTGAAACTTATTTTGCTTGTAAAACGCATATCCAAGTTGGTAATAATCCGTGTGATTCCAACGGCCCTTTTTGCCTTTATAGGCCTCTAAATAAGGAATTGCATCTGAATATTTTTGAAGATTGAAATAACTTTCACCAATAATTTTAGAAAGCTCTGAGATTTCCTTTGCCGAACTTTTTTCTAATTGTGCACTTGCCAATTCAATGGCAGTTTCAAACTTACCCAGCTTAAAATTCAGATCCGCTTGGTAATACGATAAATTATCCTTGTAGGCGTCCGTTTCTGCGACTTGATCAAAATAGGCCGTCGCTTGGTCGTAATCATCGCCTTCATAAGCCATGAATCCAATATAATACTTGGCTTGTGACCCATAGGTTTTAGACGTTTCTACTTTTTTTAAATATGAATTAGCAGCTTTATAGTTCTTAGTGGCATAAAGACTGTATCCATATTTAAAATAAAAAGGAGCGCTGTTGGACTTAGATAAAGAAGCCTCTTCAACTTTCTGATACCATTTACGAGCATAGGCATATTTAGCATTCTCAAAATAATAATTAGCCACTTCAAAATAGGCGGAATTTCGCTTGGTACTATAGGGGTGATTTTTCACAAACGACTCTACAAGTAATTCGGCATTGGATTGATTGAGTCGAACGGCACAATTGGCTGTGAAGTAGGCTGCATTTGATTTTAAAAAGGCATCGTTAGCCGTTGCCTCTACAGATTTAAAAAGTAATTGGGCCGATTGGTATTGTTGGGCATTATAAAGGGTAATGGCCGATTGAAAATTGACCGCCTCACTAGAATAGACCGCCGTTTTTTGAGCAAATCCAACACAAAAGAAACACATCAAAATAAGTTGAACTCCGTATTTTATTGAGGTCATAGACTGAAAGAATTTTATTACATTCAAAGATAAAATATATCAAGTTGATAACGGAAAAATTTCATCAAAATTATAAGGTGAATAAAATTAAAATGCATCAATACCGTTTAATCTAAAGTCATGCTTGATAATTGAATCAAATAGTGATACTTTTATAAAAATTAATTTAGGGAAGATATTCATGTCAAATTCGGTATTAAAATTAGAAGAGGTCTCTATATTTCAAAATGAGACTTTAGTTTTGAATGAGGTCAATATAGATGTAAAAGAAGGCGATTTCGTGTATTTGATTGGCAAAACTGGTTCCGGAAAAAGTAGTTTGTTAAAAACACTTTACGGCGATTTGAAATTAAATAACGGGGCAGGATCTATTGTTGATATGAACTTAAAAACCCTGAAGGAAAAAGACATTCCTTTTTTGAGACGAAAATTAGGCGTGGTGTTTCAGGATTTTAAACTTCTAAACGAACTGACTGTCAATGGCAATCTCGAATTTGTTTTAAGAGCAACAGGATGGAAAGAAAAAGGCTTAATGAGCGCCAAAATTGAAGCCGTGCTCACTAAAGTTAATATGCATACCACTGGGCATAAATTTCCTTATGAACTTTCGGGGGGCGAACAACAACGTGTGGCTATTGCTAGAGCCCTCTTAAATGATCCTAAATTAATTTTGGCCGACGAACCAACCGGGAATTTAGATCCTCAAACCAGTATGGAAGTCATGGAAGTCCTTTTGGAACTGAATAAAAAAGGACACACTATTTTTATGGCGACCCACGATTATGCTTTGATTTTAAAATATCCAAGTAAAACACTCAAATGTGAAGACACGAAAGTCTTTGAGGTTGTTCAACGTAAAAATTAAGCATGCTCTCTATACTCATTCCAACTTATAATTATAATATTGAAGCACTGGTAACAGAACTCCATATGCAAGCGACTGCTTGTGATATAGATTTTGAGATACTTTGTTATGATGATGGCTCTACAAATCTCGATCTAATCGCTTCTAATAAGTCCATCAATTTATTGAAAAACACAAGCTACAAAGTTTTAAAATCTAATATTGGCAGAAGTGCTATAAGAAACCTCATGGCTAAGGATGCTAACTACGATCTATTATTGTTTTTAGATTCAGATGTCATCCCTGTTAAAAATGATTTTATTTCGAAGTATTTAAGCGCTTTAAATTCATCTGTACAATTAGTTTATGGAGGCCTGAATTACCAAGAAAAAATACCTGATGAAAATCAAATGTTGCGATGGGTTTTTGGCAAAAAACGGGAAGCTTTGTCAACCGAAAAAAGAAATAAATCAATATACTTAAGACTTCTTTCTTGTAATTTTCTAATCCAAAAAAACGTTTTCAAAAGAATAAAATTTAATGAAGAAATTTCTCTAGACTCACCTGAAGATATCTTATTCTCATATACATTAAAAGAGAATAACATAATTGTTTCTCATATTGATAATCCGGTGTATCATTTTGGATTAGAAAACAGTTCTATTTTTCTAAAAAAATCATTGAAAGCTCTGTTAGCATCTCATGATTTAGTTAGGAACAATCTTATAAATTTAGAATACATACGCATTATTAAAGTTTTTTATAAATTTAAAAAAATCAAACTTAATTACTTACTAGCTTATTTATTTACTGTTTTCAAAGATTACTTTAGAGCAAATCTCTTATCAAAAAACCCTTCGTTATTCATTTTTGATTTATATAAACTAAGCTATCTTTGTTACAAAAGTAAAAAAGACTAATGGCGATAATTTCCATCATCATACCATTGTTTAATAAAGAACTCTTTATTAAACAAACACTTTTAAGTGTTTTGAATCAGACGTTTTCTGAATTTGAAATAATCATTATTAATGATGGATCTACAGATAAAAGTGTTACTATCATAAACGATATTGATGATGAACGCATTACACTTTACACCACCAAAAACAAAGGGGTTTCTCATGCGCGAAACTATGGAATTTCTAAAGCAAATACTGATTTAATCGCGCTTTTAGATGCCGACGATTTATGGGAACCGAACCATCTCGAAAACTTACACACCTTATACACGAACTTCCCTCATTGCGGATTGTATGCTACAAACTATCACAAACAATTTTTTAATGGAAAAAAAATAAAAACGCATTTCAATGGGGTCTCAAAAGATCATTTTGGAATCATAGAGGATTATTTTTCAGCTTCGACCATCGATAGTATTGCGTGGTCTTCGGCAGTCATGATTCCTAAAAAAATATTTCATGAACTTGGCGGCTTTGATGAAGAAATGCGATCTGGTCAGGACACCGACTTATGGATCCGTATTGCACTCAAAGAATCGGTTGCGTTCTCAGCAGTAGCCTCGTCAAATAAAATCATATTAGAGCCAAAATACCACTTGTCGTATTCATCAAATCGCATTGATCGATTGAAGCTATTTGAGAAATTTAAAGACGTGGATACTTCCAATTCTTCATTCAAAAAATACATGGATCTAAATCGATTCTCTGTAGCTATTGAAAGGAAAATAGCTGGTGATTTCAGTAATTACAACCACTTAAAAAATAAAATTGACTTTGAAAACCTTAATCTTAAGCAAAGAGTATTACTGAATACGCCCTCTGTTTTCATAAAACTATTAAAGCAGATCCAGAGCCTATTGTTACGCAACGACATTCACTTATCCTCCTATAAAATTAACACTTAGGAATCGCTTTTTTTGATCGTGCTTTCTATAATTCGCTTCCAATCCTTAGAAATGTTTTCCATAGAAAATTTTTGAACACTTTCTTTGGCATTGTTTTTACAGTGCGTATAGAGTACCTCATCATAAACAAAACGATTCATGGCCTCAGCGAATACATCAGGATTGTTATTTTCAACCAACAAACCGTTGT
>CAJQLD010000055.1 GCA_905479095.1 uncultured Flavobacteriaceae bacterium | reverse complement strand
CCCGATTTTTATGAAACCTACAAAAACCGCTGTGATGAATACTTTTACAACAGCCATCGCGACGAAGCGCGAGGCATTGGCGGTCTCTTTTTTGATTACTGCAAAGCATCGGATTCCATGAGTATGGAACAATGGTTTGATTTTGTAAGCGAAGTGGGCGATAGCTTTTTAGAAGCCTATGTGCCAATCTTAGAAAAAAGAATACATTTACCTTATTCAAGTGAAGAGCGAAACTGGCAAGAGATTAGAAGAGGACGGTATGTCGAATTTAATTTAGTCCATGACAAAGGCACCCTATTTGGATTAAAAACAAATGGAAGGATTGAAAGTATTTTGATGAGCTTGCCTCCTCATGTCCAATGGGTGTATGACCACCATCCAGAGCCGAACAGTAGAGAAGAACAATTAATGCGGGTGTTAAAAACCCCTAAAAACTGGGTTTAATATGTATCCTATCAAAAGAAATAGACGGCTGCGATCCAATGAATCGATCCGTAGTTTAGTAAGAGAAACCATCCTCACACCTCATGATTTTTTAGTCCCTTTGTTTGTGGTCGAAGGCAAGGGAGTTAAGTCTGAAATCCCTTCCATGCCCAACTACTTTCGGTATAGTTTAGACACTCTTGAAACCGAGGTGAAATTGCTTTGGAGTCTAGGTTTAAAATCGGTGCTGGTCTTTGTCAAAGTCGCGGATTCTCTTAAAGACAACAAAGGAACCGAAGCCTTAAACTCTCACGGATTGATGCAACGCGCTGTGAAAACCATCAAAAACGCATGCCCCGAAATGCTCGTGATGACCGACGTCGCTCTGGATCCGTATTCAATTTATGGACACGACGGTATTGTTTCTGATGGGATTATTCAAAATGATGATACGGTGGAAATTTTGACCGGAATGAGTTTGTCTCATATTGAAGCTGGGGCCGATTTTGTGGCTCCAAGTGATATGATGGATGGTCGAATTTTAAGTATTCGTGAAGCCTTTGAAGATGATGGGTATGTCGATGCAGGTATCATGAGTTACAGTGCCAAGTATGCCTCTTCATTTTATGGCCCTTTTAGAGATGCCTTAGATTCTGCTCCCGTAGATTCGGACCACATCCCAAAAGATAAAAAAACCTATCAAATGGATTATGCGAACCGTTTTGAAGCCCTCAGGGAAACCGAAATGGACATCGATGAAGGTGCCGATATTGTGATGGTCAAACCCGGCTTGGCTTACCTAGACATTCTTCGAGAAATTAAAAATGAGTTTGATGTACCAGTAGCAGCCTATCAAGTGAGTGGCGAATATGCGATGATTAAAGCCGCAAGTGAAAAAGGATGGCTAGATCATGATCAAGCAGTGCTAGAAACTACCATGGCATTTAAGCGGGCTGGCGCCGATATTATTGCCAGTTATTTTGCAAAAGATATTGTGAAGCTTATTGGCTAATTTCGTTTTTTTAACTAATATTTAATGGTTGGTGTCGTTTTTGATGGTTTTTTCCTTAAATTTATGGACCCAAATTATCTATTATGAAACAATCGATCCTATTTTCGACAGCTTTCCTACTGTTATTTTCCTGCGTGGAAACAGACTATGTCAACGACCGTGTTGATCCTAAAATATTCATTTCAAATCCTTTATTAGAGCTGAAAAAAGGAGGTGATGAGTATCCATTTAAAATCGACTATTTCAATTATGTTGGTAAAGAAGTTGAAAACCCTAAAGTAAGCTGGACTAGCAGTGATCCCGCCATTTTAGAGATCACAGAAGATGGACTCGCAACTGGAATAGATTTCGGAACTGCAACCGTAACGGCAACCCTGATTACATCTGAAGAAGCTCAGACAATTATTAGCAAGGACGAAGTTATTGTTTCAATGGCTACATTGAAAGAGTCCCTAGAATTCGTAGGGAAAATTATTTCAACGAGTTCGTATCAACTGGGAGGAAGCTACGCTTTGGCAGCACTTAATGATGGCGGGATAAAGCTTACCCTTAAAGAAGATTACGAAGCCTCCACAAGTCTGCCTGGACTGTACATTTACCTTGGCAATAACCCTAAATCTATTGCCGATGCGCATGAGATAGGGCCCGTCACTGTTTTTCAAGGCGCTCATTTTTACGACTTACCGACCATTGATCTTTATGATTATAACTACATCTTGTACTGGTGCAAACCGTTTGGAGTGAAGGTTGGAGAAGGTCAAATAAAATAACCCCCCTATTATGAAAAAAACAATTCTATTAAGCCTGCTTTTCGTGTTTTCGTGTCAATTTATGAGCCATGCCCAATGGTTAGAAAAAAAAGAAGACGGGTATTTCAAGCTAGGCACTTGGTCGCTAATTGCCGATCAACATTATACAAATACTGGAGAGATTGATCCCAACGCCACTCGTGGTACTTTTAATTTAAATCTGTATGCAAAATACGGTCTTTCCGAAAACTGGAATGTAATTACATACATCCCTTTTTATGTGAAATCATACCAAAACCATCAAGTGTCTCAAGTCACAGGCGATGAACTCCAAAAGGGTGAAGAATTTAGTAGTTTTGGAGATATGGATTTAGGGATAGAATATCGCTTATTTAAAAAATCCAAGCATGCCTTTTCTGCGGTTCTAACGTTAGGAATTCCATCGGGAAATAACAACGCAGGAAGCGATGGCAGTTATCAAACGGGCGATGGCGAATTTAACCAAGAAATTCGATTCAATGCTGGAACCTCTTTTAAAATCTCTACACGCTCTTTCTACGCTAAAGCCTATCTTGGGTTTAACAACAGAACCGAGAATTTTTCAGATGAAATCAGAACTGGATTCGAATTGGGAACGAGCTTTTTTCAAAAAAAACTACTTCTATTAATGCGTTCTAACATTGTGGAATCCTTGAGAAATGGCTCCTTAAATGCTGCCAATAGTAATGGGAGTGTTTTTGCAAACAATGTAGAATTTGCAGGACTTGGTGGAGAAATCGCTTGGAAATTTACAGAAAACTTGGGCGTCAGTTTGGGGTATGAAGGGGCCGTCTCTGGAAGGC
Source organism: uncultured Flavobacteriaceae bacterium (assembly GCA_905479095.1). Lineage (GTDB taxonomy): Bacteria > Bacteroidota > Bacteroidia > Flavobacteriales > Flavobacteriaceae > Hel1-33-131. The sequence goes on along the minus strand of CAJQLD010000055.1, from coordinate 12,257 downwards.
TTATTTATGCGTCTCCTAGTTATTTCGCTGGACTATTTTATTTACTTAAATAAGAAGTTTGAAGGTGCCTTATTTATGTTTACTTTTATAAAAACTAAAACACCCATAAATGAAAAAATTCATATCGCGTCTCGTTATCCTAATTGCGGTACTGATCGCCGCTCTTTATATTACGGACACAACTTATATTATAAAAGCCGTCCGAACGATCTATTTTAATGGCCATACGACCGCATTTCTTGATGACTATACGTTTTCTGAAAATAAGACTGTTAAAACCGGAAAATCTAAGGCATGGCCACTCCACAAAAACTACAATAAAATTCCTGCCACTCAGAAACTTTTAGACCTTCACAAAACACAAGGAACTGTCGCATATTTAATTATTAAAAATGACAGTCTTTTGTATGAGGCGTATTATGATGGCTACAACGAAGACTCGAGAAGTAATTCATTTTCTATGGCAAAAAGCTATGTGAGTGGTCTTTTAGGAAAAGCAATAATGGAAGGGGTTATAAAAAGTTTAGAGCAGCCAGTAAGTGACTTTTTTCCACAATACAAAGAAGGACTTGGCGCTAAAGTAACTGTTGGGGATCTTGCGTCCATGGCATCAGGATCGAGTTGGGACGAATCTTACTACTCGCCTTTTTCTATCACAACAAAAGCGTATTATGGAGAAAACTTAGAAGACCTTACTCTTGGCCTAACAACCGAAATTGAACCTGGACAGGCTTTCAAATACGCTAGTGGCGACACTCAGTTATTGGCGATGGTGATTGAAAAAGCAACTGGGAAAAAACTATATGATTACCTGTCAGAGAGTTTTTGGATCCCTCTAGAAAGTGAAAACGAAGCCCTTTGGCAGGTAGATAGCGAAACCAATGCGATGGTAAAAGCATACTGTTGTATTGCTACCAATGCTAAAGATTTTGCACGCTTTGGAAAACTCTATAAAAATCATGGAAAATGGAATGGCAAACAAATTTTAGATTCCACTTTTGTTGCAAAATCTATTCAGCCACGTTTTAAGGAAACTCCAAAATATGGGTACGGATGGTGGTTGCGAAAAACAGAAGACAAATCATTTTTTATGATGGAAGGCCACCTAGGACAATGTGTGATTGTGGAGCCAACAGATGATCTTATTGTCGTGCGTCTTGGCCATGCAAAAGAATCGTTTGATCATGATCCATACAATGGTGACATCAGTGTTTATATTGAAGAAGCCTATAAAATGTTATCCAATGATCCACAAACTAAACCTTGAAAATCTACTTTTTTTAGACATTGAAACGGTTCCAGAAACCGGAAATTTTTCTGACCTTTCCAAAGAAAAACAACAACTTTGGGAGCAGAAATCAAAATACCAACGCAAAGAAGACTACAGCCCAGAAGCCTTTTATGACCGTGCTGGGATTTGGGCAGAGTTCGGAAAAATCGTTTGCATCTCTGTCGGCTATTTTACCTTTATAGATTCTGAACGCCACTTTAGAGTCACGTCTTTTTATGGGGAGGAACACGCCCTTCTTTTAGAGTTTAAAACACTGATTGAAACGCATTTCTCCAAACCCAAACACTTACTCTGCGCTCATAATGGAAAAGAATTTGACTTCCCGTACATTGCTCGACGAATGATCATTCACGGAATTGAACTCCCCTTAAAATTAAATTTATTCGGCAAAAAGCCCTGGGAGGTCCCGCATTTGGATACCCTAGAATTATGGAAATTTGGAGACTTTAAACATTATACGTCTCTAAAATTATTAACCAGTGTATTGGGAATCCCTTCCCCAAAAGATGACATTGATGGCAGTGAAATTTTCCGAGTTTACTATGAAGAAAATGATGTTCAGCGCATTGTGACCTATTGCCAAAAAGACACCATAGCAGTCGCACAAATTATACTTCGACTCCGCGGAGAAGCCCTATTAGAAACGGCTGAAATTGCTTATATTTAAGCAATGAATAAATCGCCTGTTCTTAGTGTTCAAAACCTTCGGGTCGCTTTTCAATCCAATACAACTTTGAATGAAGTGCTTCATGGCATCTCTTATGATGTATTTCCAAATGAAATTCTTGGGATTGTTGGTGAATCTGGGAGTGGAAAATCGGTAGCTTCGCTAGCTATCATGGGCTTATTACCACCAAAAAATAGTGTGATTTCTTCGGGAGAGATTCTATTTAATTCTGAAGACATACTTAACTATTCTCAAAAACAACTCGAGGAGCTGCGTGGGCAAAAAATAGCCATGATATTTCAAGAACCTATGAGCGCTCTAAACCCGTCAATGAACTGCGGGAAACAAGTGGAAGAAATTTTACTTCAACACACTAACATCACAAAAAAAACGGCAAAGGAAGAAGTGATTCGTTTGTTTAATGCTGTTAAAATTCCTGAACCAGAAAGCAGCTTTAAAAAATATCCACACGAAATATCTGGTGGCCAACAACAGCGGGTCATGATTGCCATGGCCATTGCCTGTAAACCGGATATTCTAATCGCAGACGAGCCAACCACCGCTCTAGATGTAACTGTTCAAAAGGATATCATTTCGCTGTTAAAGACACTTCAAAAAGAATTCAAAATGAGTGTCATTTTTATCAGTCATGATTTGGCTTTAGTTTCTGAAATTGCGGATCGCATCCTAGTCATGTATAAAGGCTCTATTGTCGAAAAAGGCGAGACAAAAACAGTCTTTAAAAACCCCGAAGAAGACTATACAAAAGCATTGATCGGTGCACGCCCAACCTTAAAATCGCGCTTAAAACAATTGCCAACCATCAGCGATTTTTTATCAAACACAATTTCGAAAAGCATCATTTCAAAAACAGATCGTGCTAAAAAACACGAAGAAATTTATAGCCAAGCGCCTTTGATGGAAGTGATAAATCTTGAAAAAACATACTTTTCCAAACCCTCTTTTTTTGGCACAAAAACAGCATTTAAAGCCGTAGATGATGTCAGCTTTAAGGTCTACCCAGGCGAAACACTGGGGCTTGTCGGAGAATCTGGATGTGGTAAATCGACTCTTGGAAAAGCAATTCTTCAACTGGACAAAGCCACTGCTGGAACTCTGAAATACAAGGGGGTCGACATTACCAATCTTTCTAAAAAAGAATTGCGGTCGTTACGTAAAGACATTCAGATTATTTTTCAGGATCCGTATGCATCCCTAAATCCGCGTCTTACTGTTGGAGCTGCCATCATGGAGCCCATGAACGTCCATAAGTTATTCTCATCAGATGAAGAACGCAAAGCAAAAACCATAGAAATTTTAGAGAAAGTGGGCTTAGAAGCATCTCATTTTGACCGGTATCCTCATGAGTTTTCTGGTGGACAACGGCAGCGTATTGGAATAGCGAGAACCATTGCCGTACAGCCAACCTTAATTATTTGTGACGAATCGGTATCTGCCTTAGATATTTCGGTGCAAGCACAAGTGCTAAATTTATTGAATTCTCTTAAAGACGATTATGGATTTACCTATATTTTCATCTCCCATGATTTATCGGTTGTAAAATTTATGTCCGATCAATTAATGGTCATGAATCAAGGAAAAATAGAAGAGATTGGAGAGGCAGATGCTATTTATGAATCGCCTCAAAAGGTGTATACTAAAGCTTTGATCGACGCCATTCCGAAAGGGTTATAACACCATTTCTGGAACGATTCCTTCAATAATTAAATGGCCTTCGGTCGCTTGTTGTATGGTTTCTACAGAGATTCCAGGAGCACGTTCTAAGAGTTTAAAACCGTCTTTGGTGACTTCCAAAACTGCTAAGTTGGTGACGACTTTTTTGACACAGCCAACCCCCGTCAACGGCAATGAGCAACGTTTCAAAAGCTTCGATTCTCCTTTTTTATTGGTGTGCATCATCGCGACAATAATATTTTCGGCACTAGCCACCAAGTCCATAGCGCCTCCCATCCCTTTAACCATATAACCTGGGATTTTCCAATTGGCTATATCACCATTTTCTGAAACTTCCATAGCGCCTAAGATTGTGAGATCTACGTGCTTGCCACGGATCATAGAGAAGCTAGTCGAGGAGTCAAAATAGCTAGCGCCGTCAAGGGCGGTAATGGTTTGTTTTCCAGCATTTATGAGGTCTGCATCTTCTTCGCCATCCAAAGGGAATGGGCCCATTCCTAAAATCCCGTTTTCGCTTTGAAATTCGACTTCTATATCTTGACGAACAAAGTTAGCGACGAGCGTCGGAATCCCGATTCCAAGATTGACATAGTAGCCATTTTTGACTTCTTTAGCAATTCGTTTTGCAATTCCGGTTTTGTCTAGCATGATTCTAATGTTTATCTAACGGTTCGTTTTTCAATGCGCTTCTCGTAATTTTTTCCTTCAAAAATGCGTTGTACAAAGATGCCTGGAATATGAATTTGGTTGGGGTCAAGCGCACCTACAGGTACTAATTCTTCAACCTCAGCCACCGTAATGATTGCGGCCCCACACATATTGGGATTAAAATTTCTTGCTGTACCTTTAAATATTAAATTCCCTGCCGCATCCCCTTTCCATGCTTTCACAAAAGAAAAATCGGCCTTAAACGCCATTTCCAAAACGTACATTTTACCATCAAACTCGCGTGTTTCTTTTCCTTCCGCTACTTCAGTTCCGTAGCCAGCAGGCGTATAAATAGCGGGAAATCCTGCTTGTGCAGCACGACAACGTTCGGCCAGGGTTCCTTGAGGAATCAGTTCGACATCCAATTCCCCCGAAAGCATTTGACGCTCAAACTCGTCATTTTCTCCAACATAAGAGGCGATCATTTTTTTAATCTGATGGTTTTGAAGTAATAACCCAAGCCCAAAATCATCGACTCCTGCATTGTTAGAAATACAGGTGAGGTCTTTAACAGCCATATCAGCCAGTTCAGAAATCGCATTTTCAGGGATCCCACACAGTCCAAAACCACCAAGCATAAAGGTCATTTCGCTAGAAACACCTTTAAGCGCTTCTTTAACATTCGCTACTTGTTTGTTTATCATCGTTTTAATTTAGGATAAAAAAGTACAAAAAAAATCTTGTTAATTGGTCGGTTTGACTAGAAATCGAAATCTGGTGTAATCGTCGTATTATCATTTGGAATGATGTCGCCTTCTTCATTAATGGATTCACAATCAACTTCAATGGTGAGTTCTTCAGGGGCCAAGAATTCTTCTTTTGAAATATTCAAATCCTCGAGTTCATAACAGCTTCGCATAAAATTAGCCCAAATAGGAAGTGCCATCGAAGCCCCTTGTCCGTACGTAATTGACTTGAAGTGGGTCGCTCGGTCTTCGCCTCCAACCCAAACACCCGTCACTAAATTAGGAACCATCCCCATGAACCAACCATCACTTTGGTTTTGTGTGGTTCCTGTTTTTCCAGCAATTGGATTTTTGAATTCATACGGGTAGCCTGTAATAATTTCTTTATAAACGAGTTGATTTTTAGCGGCACTGTGTCGTAGTCGCTGACCAGAGCCAAATTGCGTCACACCTTCCATCAGTTTGACAGTCACATAGGCGACTTCTTTACTGAGAACATCTTTGGTTTCAGGGGAAAATTGATACAGTATGGTGCCACTTTTATCTTCGATATGCGTGACCATCACTGGTTTTGTATAAACACCTTGATTTGCAAAGCTAGAGTATGCGGCGACCATTTCGTAGACACTTAAATCGGGGGTTCCAAGCGCAATAGATGGAACTGCAGGAATTTTTTGTTGGACCCCTAAACTATGAGCTAGATTAATCACGGGCTGTGGCCCAATTTCATTCATCAATCGAGCGGTGATCGTGTTTCTAGAATTTGCTAATGCAGATTTTAATGTTTCGAAGCCTCCATAGTTCCCGCCAGAGTTTTTGGGAGCCCATGGTTTCATGTTTCCATGTTTGAGCGCTTCAATGGTGATTTGAGATTTCGGGAAAGTATCACATGGCGATAAATGCAGTTGATCAATCGCTGCAGCATATACAAAAGGCTTAAAGGTAGAGCCTACTTGACGCTTTCCTTGTTTGACCATGTCGTATTGGAAATGCTTATAATTAATCCCGCCAACCCAAGCCTTTACATGGCCGGTTTGAGGCTGCATAGACATCATTCCTGTTCTTAAAAAAGTTTTGTAATAACGCATCGAATCTAAGGGCGTCATTATGGTGTCTATTTCATTGTTTTCTGAAGTCCATGAAAATATTTTCATAGGAACTGGCTTTTTAAACGAGGCTCTGATTTCCGCCTCTGATTTTTTAAGATCATACTTCATTTTTCGCCAACGTTCTGAACGTCGCATGCCACTATTTAATAAGCCTGTGATTTCCTTTGGTTTTAAATCTAAAAAGGGGGCGGTTCGATTTCGTTTTGGTGTGTTTTGAACAAAAAATTCTGCTTGTAAATTGGCCATGTGTTCTTTGGAGGCTATTTCTGCAAAGGTTTGCATCCGCGAATCGATCGTGGTGTAAATTTTTAAACCGTCTTTATAGATATTATATGTATCGCCATTTGGTTTTGTGTTTTGAGGGTTGTTAACCCATTCTTTCATAAACCCTCTAAGGTACGCTCTAAAATAGGTCGCGATCCCTTCACGATGCGATTCTGGTGAATAGTTGAGTCCTAAAGGCAATTGTTGAAGTGAATCTTTGAGCGTTTCATCAATAAACTCGTATTTAGCCATTTGATTTAACACCACATTTCGTCGGTTTCTAGTCCCTTCTGGATTTCGTTTTGGTCGCGGGTTGTAAAGCGACGAATTTTTAAACATTCCTACTAACATCGCAGATTCGTTGATATTTAAATCTTTGGGTTCTTTTCCAAAATAAATTCTGGATGCGGATCGAATCCCGTCAGCATTATTTCCAAAATCATAGATATTAAAATATTGAGCAATAATTTCTTCTTTGGTGTATTGGCGTTCTAAACGCGTGGCAATGACCCATTCTTTAATTTTTTGAGTGATTCTACCAAATGTGTTTCGAGAGCCTTCTCCGTGAAAAAGTTGTTTGGCTAATTGTTGGGAAATGGTACTTGCACCCCCGCCTTTACCGAGTTTGACCACTGCTCGCAATGTCCCTCTTGCATCGATTCCTGCGTGCTCGTAATAACGAACATCTTCAGTGGCAACAAGGGCCTCAACAAGATGCTTTGGAAGTTCAGTATACGCGACAGGAGTCCGATTGTCTTCGTAATAAAATTTCCCAAGGGTTTTACCGTCAGATGAAATAATCTCAGTGGCTAAATTGGTGCGAGGATTTTCAAGTGCTGTATGATCTGGCATCGACCCAAAAAGCCCAAAAGACGCTAAAATAAAAACGAAAAAAGCACTCACAAGAAGCGCTAAAAAACCCATCCAAAACCAACGAATTGGTTTTGAAAAATTAGGAGAGGATGTCTTTTTTTTTGCCATAATCGCTAGTTATTTATTTGGAGATTCAATACTAAAACCGACATCAATAATACCTTCTAACTGAGCAACTCCTTTGGATTCTCCCCGATGACGCATTGCTTGTTGGATGTGTATTTGATAAGACCCTTGTTCCGTAAATACAAAAGGCATTTTATGACCTTTAATCCAAAGCTTGTGCTCTTTTATTGAGGTAAATCCGGTTCCTAGAAGCTCGCCATTCGGTTTGGCCATTTTATATTCTAAAGTATCTTTAGTGACTTTTCCGTTCGGGTAATTTAATTCAACTACTAAAAATAAATTACTAAATTTATAGTCTGTAGTCGTTCTTAAATTAATAAATAAATCATATGGATTGATGGTGTCCGGCGCAATAAAATCATAGCTAATCGTTTGCTGTTTATCCCAGCTGTCTAGAATAGACGTATAGCGGTCAAACGGCTTATTTTGTTGGCATGAAAATGCTACAAAAGCAAAAAGAAGGATCCATAAAGCAGGTTTACTTTGCATTGTTATTCTGGGGTCTTGGTTTTTTGTTATTTCTGTTGTTTCTATTATTATTCTTACGTTTGTTATTTTTTGAACGGCTTTGATTTTTAGGTTTATCAAATCGAGTTAAACTATCTTGTCCAACAACGTTTTCAAAATCTACTTTAGTATCAACAATTAGTTCAGAGGCATACTCTTCTAAACTTGCAACCTTTTCCTTTTTAGTGTTTTTTGCAATAATTTCATTGGCTTGATCTGTGGTAAGAACGTGCCAATTCATCCATTCGCCTTCGTATGCATACCACATATGACCTTTAAAAATATCTGTTTTTTGACAAACGGCGGTTCCTTTTTCTGTTCTTAATTTAACCTCTGTTTTGGGAAAGGATTTTAAAGCATCTAAATACGCGTCTAATTCATAATTTAAGCAACATTTGAGTTTTCCGCATTGACCGGCTAACTTTAACGGGTTTAATGACAATTGCTGGTAGCGCGCTGCAGAGGTGTTTACCGATCTGAAATCGGTCAGCCAAGTAGAACAACACAATTCTCGACCACAAGAACCAATCCCCCCAAGTCGAGCCGCTTCCTGACGCAGTCCGATTTGCTTCATTTCGATTCGCGTTCTAAATTCTCGAGCAAACAATTTGATGAGTTCTCTAAAATCTACACGCTCATCTGCTGTGTAATAAAACGTTGCTTTACTCGCATCGCCCTGAAATTCAATGTCAGAGATTTTCATTTTCAGCCTTAAATCAATCGCAAATTGTCTTGCTTTGACTTTCATCAGCTCTTCTTTTTCTCTTGCTTCTACCCAAATATCAATATCTCTTTGGGAAGCTTTTCTATAAATCTTAAAAACGTCTTCGGGTTTCTCAGAGATTTTTTTGCGTTTCATTTGAACTTTAACCAATTCGCCCGAAAGGGTTACCATACCAATATCATGTCCAGAGGCCGCTTGAGTCGCCACCACATCTCCGATACTTAAAGTTAAATTTTCAGTGTTTTTGTAATATACTTTTCGGCCGTTTTTAAAACGAACTTCTACCCAATTAAAAGGGGTTGCACCAGTAGGAAGTGTCATGTTTGAAAGCCAATCAAAAACAGTGAGTTTGTTACAGCTATCTGTACCACATGTTCCATTGTTTTTACAGCCTTTAGGTTGGCCATCTTTCCCTGTTGAGCAACTTGTACACCCCATAATTTATATATATTGAATTTGTCAATGCCACAGGCATTACAAATGCGGATTAATTTTTTGATCGAAAACGTAAATATAAGATTATTTTGAGGACTTAAAAAATCTATTGTGCTCTCTTAAATCAAGAATGTTTCGGCTTTGCTAAGGTCTCAAAAATATTTCTGAGATCTTTCTTGTATGGCAAGTGATCGGCACGACCTTTTTTAAAAATATCATTACTATTTCCTTGGCCTTTTCTCAATTCCTTTTGTGCTTCGGGTGACAATCGACTAACTTCCATACAATTTGTGGAACAGCAGTTTTCCATTGCTTCTTTACAAGTATCGCATTGAATAAATAATAAGTGGCAAGCTGCATTGGCACAATTCACATGAATATCCGCAGGTTCTCCGCATTGGTGACAATTTGCAATGACATCCTCCGAAATTTTTTCGGCGCGTCTTTGATCAAATACAAAATTTTTCCCAATAAATTTATTTTCAACTCCTTGATCTGCTGCTTGTCGGGCATAGTTAATAATCCCACCTTCCAATTGATATACGTTTTTAAATCCTTTATGCTTGTAATAAGCACTGGCTTTTTCACAGCGGATTCCGCCAGTACAATACATCACCAATTTTTTGGTTTCTTTATAATCTCTAAGATCTTCTTCGATCAAATCTAAGGATTCTCTAAAGGTATCTACGTCAGGCGTGACTGCATTTTTGAAATGACCAATTTCGCTTTCATAATGGTTTCTCATGTCCACCACCACCGCATTTTCATCTTCAATAAGTGCATTAAATTCTGATGCATTAACATGGATTCCTCTGTTTGACGCATCAAATGTTTTGTCATTCAAACCATCAGAAACAATTTTATCACGAACCTTTACTTTTAGTTTTAAAAACGAAAATAAATCGTGCTCAATCGCGATATTAATCCGAACGTTTTCTAAAAAAACAATGGTATCTAAATGATTTTTAAAGGCTTCCAAATTATCAGCCGGCACAGAAAGTTGTGCATTGATCCCTTCGTGTGCGATGTAAATTCGCCCTAAAACGTCAATGCTATCCCAGAAAATAAATAAATGGTTTCTAAGCAACTCGGTGTTGCCAATTTTTGAATACTTGTAGAAAGAGATGGTCAAGCGATCTTTGCCTGCTTGTTGGATGAGTTCCGCTCTTTCAATATTGCTTAAGGTATTGTACAGTTGCATGCTATACTAATTTTAAGTTCATAATGATTGAAGTACAAATGTAGTAATTTTTAGAACATACGCTGTAAATGCGACTAAAAAGCGTTCATAAATAATACAAAAAGGTTCGTTAAATTTTAAAAACTTTACAAAAGATATGCTATTTTAGCAGGAAGAAAGAATTAGATACAAAAGAACTATGAGCAGCGAAAAAGATGCAAAATTAAAAGCCCTCAAGCTAACATTAGACAAGCTTGACAAAGCGTACGGAAAAGGGACCGTAATGAGAATGAGTGATGCTCCAGTGGTGGATGTAGAAGTAACCTCATCAGGATCTTTAGGATTAGACATCGCCTTGGGCGTTGGAGGTTACCCTAGAGGTCGTGTGGTTGAAATATATGGCCCTGAATCTTCAGGAAAAACGACCATGACATTACACGCAATTGCCGAAGCTCAAAAAGCGGGTGGTATTGCAGCGTTTATTGATGCAGAACATGCTTTTGATCGTTTTTACGCTCAAAACTTAGGCGTTGATATTGATAACCTTATTATTTCTCAGCCTGATAATGGTGAGCAAGCCTTAGAAATTGCCGATAATTTAGTGCGTTCTGGCGCCATTGATATGGTGGTGATTGATTCTGTGGCTGCACTGACGCCAAAAAGTGAAATTGAAGGCGAAATGGGCGATTCTAAAATGGGTCTTCATGCCCGTTTGATGTCTCAAGCTTTACGAAAATTGACGGGATCGATCAGTAAAACAAACTGTACGATGATCTTTATTAACCAATTACGTGAAAAGATTGGAGTGATGTTTGGGAACCCTGAAACAACGACGGGTGGTAACGCCTTAAAGTTTTATGCATCTATCCGTCTAGACATTCGTCGTTCGACTCAAATAAAAGATAGTGACGGCAATGTGCTAGGAAACAAAACACGTGTGAAAGTCGTAAAAAACAAAGTGGCACCACCGTTTCGTTTAGCAGAATTTGACATCATGTATGGTCAAGGCGTTTCTAAAGTTGGAGAAATTTTAGATGTGGCCGTCGAGCACGAGATCGTTAAGAAAAGTGGCTCGTGGTTTAGCTATGAAGACACAAAATTGGGTCAAGGTCGCGATGCTGTGAAGCAAATGATTAAAGACAATCCAGAGTTGATGGATGAACTAGAAGCAAAAATAAAAGTAGTTTTGAAAGCTGAAGCTTAAAAAAAATAAACTTTATTAAAAATCCCGATTCGTCGGGATTTTTTTATGCCTTTAAATCTGCTTCCAAAGAATTTGAAATGAGGCTAAAAACTTTTTTGCTTAATTCCGCAGTATCCTCAATTGTCAAGTTTTCAGTAGAGATCGTTGGATGTACTTGTGCGCGCATTTTTCCTGGGCTTCCACTAAAAAACGTATAGGACAAACGTTTTTTGTTATCAAAAAAAGTAATGGGCACTAGTGGTACTTGATGATTGATTGCCAATCGAAACGCGCCTGCTTTAAAGCGATCTAAAACAACGGACTCTTCTGGCACCCCTCCTTCTGGGAAAATACAAATACTGGACCCTTGCTTAATACGTTTTTGGGCTCTCATAAAAACAGCTTGACGGCTTTTTGCACTGCTTCTATCCACCAAGATACAAGTCCGTTTATAGAAAAATCCGAAAATAGGGATTTTAACCAATTCTTTTTTTCCAATAAACACAAAGGGGTGGTTCTTAAACGCCACGAACATGAGCATGATGTCCGCCATGGAAGTGTGGTTGGCTACAAACACATAGCTTTGTCCTTTAACGAGGGGCTCTGATCGCTTCACAGTCCAATAATGCCCCATTCCGATGAGGATACACTTGGCCCAAATTCTGGCCAACTTGAAAAAGAAGGGATGCCATTTTTGTTTTAATACGGACAAAAACAATAAAGGAAACATGGTCAGAATTGGCAGGGCTACAAGCACATAAAACCAAATTCGGTACAAAAGCCACAAGGGATATTTTATAATTTTCATG
>CAJQLD010000054.1 GCA_905479095.1 uncultured Flavobacteriaceae bacterium | reverse complement strand
ATTCTTCTGGAGCTGAGCCACTTTGCAACACGGCTCTGTAATATAAATCTGAAGTCGTATTTAAAACTGTATGGGTAGACCCTACATTACTTATTGCTAAAATACCGGATGTGAAATCAACTACTGGTGATGATTCCCACCTGATAATACTTCCTGCTTGTCCAGATAAAGTTAACACTGTAGAATTCGTTCCACTACAAACTGTTGTGGTACCAGAAACACTTCCACCCATTGAAATTGGGAAAATAGTAACGGAAACAGAAGTCCTATTTACACTTTCACAACTACTAACATCAACTTGTGCCGCAAAATAATTTCCAGTAACCAATGGAAATGATGTCGCATATTGAGTTCCGGATACTGCTTGATTATACCAAACTGGAGATCCAGAGCTCGATATTTGTAAATCTGAAATTGTCGCTGAATTCGATTCTAAAAATGATTGTGCATTCGCAATCGGTGCATTTGGAAGCGTAGGTTGTGCATCAATAACTATATTTAAGGAGGCTGAAGAAATACATCCTAAAGAATTAGTGACTGTATAATTGTAAGTTCCTGACGGAAGACCGGTAATTGTGTTGCTTGTACCAGAATTAGTAATCGAAACATTATCACTCGTTCTTGTTAAGGTCCAATTTCCAGTCGACGGCAAATCGGTTAAAGTCACAGAACCTGTAGAACTGGTACATGAAGGTTGAACAAGTGTTCCAACTACAGGCGCAGATTGTACGGGGATCGCATCGACGGTGACCGAATTTGTAACTGCAGAATCGCAAATACCATTAGAAACTGAAAATGTATAAGTCCCTGCATCTAAACCATTTACTGTAAAAGAAGTGGTTGAGTTAGAGTAAGTTGTACCGTCAAATAAATTCGTTAAGGTCCAATTACCTGATGGCAAATTAGATAGTATCACGCTCCCTGTTGATATAGAACAGCTTGGATTTGTAACCGCTCCGACCGTAGGGGTTGAAGGAATATTGTCAATAGTTACTGTAATTGCGGATCGTAAACTCTCACACCCTAAACTATTTGTTTCACTAACATAATAGGTGTTTGTTCCAACAGCCGTTGTATTAATAACTGGAGTAGTCACAGATCCAACACCTCCTGTGGCTAACAAATACCAGTTTAAAGTTCCACTTGTTGAAGTGGTCGCTGTTAAAGGAGTTGCCGTATCATTTTTACAATAGGTAACGGAAGCAGATGGGACGGCTGGAGCAGTCGGAACTGAATTCACATTTACTTGAACTTCAGATCGCGGGCCTTCACAACCATTAACGGTTTCACTAACAAAATAGCTTGTTGTTCCAAGAGTATTGACCGCAGGCGTATGTGAAGTTCCTAGAAAATTACCTGCAGTTAGTGCATCATACCATTTTGGATTCGAAATTCCTGAAGAATTTAAAGCAGCTGCGACCTCATTTAAACAGAAGTTAACAACCGGTTGAACAACAGAAGGTGCAAATGGCAATGGATTTACATCAACCGTAATTTGTGAACGTGCACTTTCACATCCAAAAGCATTTGTTTGACTCACTTCATAGGTAACAGTTCCTGCACTTGAAGTATCAGCCGTCGGCGCTGAGGACAATAAAGTCCCATCAAAATTATACCAAACTAAACTATTTCCAGTATTAAATGTTGCCGTTAAAGGTAAGCCTGTTTCATTTAAGCAGTATTCGATAGGGCTGGTCACTGTTGGTGCGGGTGCATTTGGGTTCACAGTGATGGTTACCGAATCTGTTAATGAAGCCGAACAATCAGAATTATTAACAGAAATAAGACTCATTTCGGGATCTGCCAACGGATTGACTTCGGTAATAGTCGCTAAACCGCCACCATTTAAGACCACTGTTTGATTTGCACCAGAGTTAATTGAGTAAACAACCGTTGCATTTGGTGACCCAGTTACTGTAAACAACGCATCCTCCCCAGAGCAAATTGAAGCAGGCCCACTTAAAGAAGCGGTCGGTGTTGGGTCTACATTAATAGTAATGATCGCATCCTCAGAACAACCACTAACATCAGTCCCTGTTACTGTGTACATAGTGGTTGATGTTGGAGAGAACGTAGGTGTTGGACCCGTATGACCGCCTGGACTCCATACATAGGACACGGCTCCTGCTGCGGTTAGTGTTGTACTATCTCCGGTACATATCGTATCATCACCAGTTATTGAAATGACTGGCACAACATTGACTTCGACTTGCACTTCAACTCTTAGACTTTCACATCCATTTATTGTTTGACTCACATAATATGAAAAACTTCCTGGGTTAGTACTGTCTGGAAGCGGCGCTTGCGACAGTGGCGACCCACTCGTTGAAGCTAAATACCATTTTAAATCCGTTCCCGTTGCAGAAAGTGCAGACGTAATATCTCCTTGACAATATGTTACAGGACTTATAATCGTTGGTGCCGAAGGAATCGGTTCAACGGTCAAAGTTTCTGTGGTCGATATAAGATTGTCGCAATTTGTATTCGCAACTTTGACCAAAAGAACCGTTTGATCTGCCAAAGCATTTGATATAGGGAGACTAAAAGTCCCTGAGCTATTTAAAGTTATATCTGTATCAGCTCCTGAATTTAATTTATAAGTTACAACCGCATCTGGTGTTCCCGAAAATATAAATTGAGCATCACTTCCAGAGCAAACAGATCCATTGGAAGTGACTGAAGCAGTAGGTACTGGACTCACCTCCACTTGAACCGAAGCAGACGCTAAACAGTTGTTTGAATCTTCTCCAATAACAGTGTAGTTTGTTGATGCTGATGGCGTCACATCCAATGCTGCTACATTTGTAAAACCACTCCCCCAATCATATCTTAAGGCTCCACTAGCGGTTAATCTGGTTGTTTGACCTTCACATATAATAAGGTTTCCAGTCACACCAATTGTTGGCAGACTATTGACCGTCACTGTAAAAGGTGCAGAATTATTTGAACAACCATTTGCATCAGTTCCTATGACTGAATAGGATGTATCAGATGTTGGGAAAACCGTAAGAGGTGAAGATGTTTCACCTCCTGGACTCCAAAGATAAGAATCACCTCCCGTTGGGGTGAGTATTGTGGATTCTCCAAAACATATTGTATTATTTCCAGTAATTCCAATTGTTGGCAAGCTATTGACCGTCACTGTAGAATTTGCAGAAGTTGTACTTCCATCATCGTCGGTAATGACACATCGATACACAGCAGAATCCAATATAACGGAAGATACAATATTTAAAACATCCGTTGTTTCCGCGGAAATATCTACCCCATCTTTTTGCCATTGGTAGTTTGAAACACCATTTCCATTGGAAACCACAGATAATGATATCGCTTCTCCAACACAAACATTGACAACTGATTGTGGCTGTGTCGTGATCGTTGGAACAATTAATAAATCGGATGAATCTAATACGTATGTAGTATCTTCGTTTTCGACACCGTCATAACTCTTAGAAAACACATTAAGAGATATAGTTAATATTGATGTTAAAAGTAAAAATCTTATTAAATTAAATTTGTTCATTATTTTAGAATAAAAATTAATCAATTGGAAATATGAACAAATATAAATAAATTGTTCATAAGTCTCATTGATTTGGATAAATATATACGAAGTAGAAGGTGAGAATTGATAGATATAATGAATTTTACCTCAATTTAAAGCAAAGAAATAAGTTTCGGAAGCTTAGATACGAAATTTAGTTTTTACTGCTGAAAATCGATTACTTGAAAATTTAATCGTAATTAAATTGAATTTAGTACGTAATAAGTTATTAATTTTGTTTAACTTTTTTAATTAATAAATTAAACATGAAACTATCGTTTGTTTGGGGTTTGTTCATTCTTTGTAGTCTTTCTAATTGTGCACAATCTGCTCCTACACAAGCAGGTTGCTCCATAGAATTTCAAGCAAAGGCTTATAAAAACAAAACTTTTTATCTTGCCAGTCACTATGGTAAGTTTCAAACTCTGGTAGATTCTGTGATTGGAGACCCAGATGGCAAGCTTGTTTTTAAAAATGATGAAACGTATGTAAGCGGGATTTATATGCTGGTAAACAATGCAAATGAAATTGAAATTGAATTTTTGATGGACGACGTGCAGCAATTTAAAATTAAGCCCGATTCACAAAATCCCTCAAAAACAACTATCGATCAATCGCCCCTAAATATCGACTTTAGAGATTTTAATGTTTTTTTAAAAACTAAACGTTCAGAGATTGATGTACTCAAAACCTCTTTTGAATCTAGTAATGTCAAAAGTGAGAAAGCGATATATCAAAAAAAAATTGAGTTCATTGAAACTGAAATTTCACAGTATAAACAAAACTACAGCGCATCACATTCAAATACGTTGGCTTTGTTATTTAAATTAACACAGCCTATTGATGACTTCTCTTCCCTAGCCGAAAACCAAAAATTAGCCACCAAAGAGGATTCTATTTCTTATTTAAAAACTAATTATTTTAAAGGCATTAATTTTAATGATAATCGCCTCCTAAGAAATCCTTTTTTAGAACCAAAACTCTCCACCTATTTTGAAGTATTCGTTCCCAAAACAGTGGACGCAATCACAAAAGAAATCACTAAACTACTAGAGATCGCTAACACCCCCGAAAGTGAGCTCTTTAAATATATGAGCCTGTATTTTATGGACTTATACATAAATCCTAAACAAATGGGGCACGACCGCATATTTTTAAATCTATACAACTCCTATTTTAAAACCCAGACTTACGATTGGCTTCCTTTGACTCAAAAAGAACTTTTTAAGTCAAAGGCACGTTTTTTAGAACACAATCAAATTGGAACTAAAGCAAGAGAATTATTCATGAATTCCATGGATGGAAAGCCATTTTACTTATCTGATCTGACAGCCAATTATACTGTGCTGATTTTCTGGGACCCAACCTGTGGCCATTGTCAGACCGAAATTCCAAGAATCAACCGTTTATACAACGATGATTGGAAAAACATGAACCTTTCTATTTATGCTGTAAACATGAATTCTGAGGTTCGAGAGGAATGGGGGAAATTCATTACAACCCATAAACTATCCGCATGGAATCATGTATCGCCAGCCTCTTCAGTGAGCGGGAATTATTCGCAAAAAGATGTGGATTATCAAACCCTCTACAACATCCAACAGACTCCTGTGTTTTATTTATTGGACAAGGATAAAACAATCATTGCCAAAGATATAGACCCCGAAGACTATTTGAGACTAATCCAAAGAAAATAGTTAAGCAACGTTAAAACCAATAAATTGGAATCGGCATCAAAAAAAAAGCATCCTATTTAAAAGAATGCTTTTTTTTATTTTTTAAAATAAGGGGGGCATCATCAGATTAAAAATCAAATAACGATTAATCTAACAACTCTTTTTTAGCCTCATTCACCCAGCCTGCTTGATTTTCAAATTCAACATAGAAAATTTTCAGATCTGCTTGGTTTGGATAATTCACAAGGAAAATCGTTTTATCGGCTTGGTTTGAATACTCCGTAAAAAACCACAGCCCTTCATTTCCTTTCGCTTGGTTGCTGTAGTCAACTTTGTAAACTTTTAAATCGGCCTGATTTGCATGCCTCATAACGCAAGCTGCGATATCCGCATGGTTTTGATACCCTACAGAAAATAATTTTTGAGCTGATGCGAACTGTATCACAAACATGGTAATTACTAATGTTGCAAAATTTTTCATAACTTTAAATTATGTGTTACTTAACTAAAAACTTAACTGTTTTTGACTGATTTCCTTGCTGTATATTCATTAGGTACAAGCCTTTTGAAAATGCAGACACATCAATTCTATTCGTATCTAAATCAAACGCTAAAGCTTGTCCTATTTGATTGTATATTTTTATAGAAGATTTCGAAACATCTAAACCTTTAATAGTTACAAAATCCTCTACCACGGTTGGGTAGATAAATACGGAGGAAACAGCTACGTCAGCTGCCGAAAGCACTCCCCAGATGTCTTCTGCATCAGGTCCATTCCAAACCAAAGTTGCTAGATAAGGATTGTCAATAAACGGATTTCGATTCCCTTGGTAAGAAGCAATCACATTATTTCTATTGGTTTCAAACACAGAAACAGGATCTTCTTCGTTCCACTCCAAAAACACATCAGGAATATCATTTGAATACATGGTGGAACCAGCCCCTATATTTGTTGGCTCACATTGTGTTGGATAGCGCAAATACATATACATTATAATTCGAGCAATATCTCCTTTAAATTCATCTCCAGGATAGAAATGACTCCCCACATAACCCGAATCCCCTGAACCACTTGCAAAAAATCGATTGCTTCTGTAAGTATTCATTTGAGAATCGGCGGCTCTCAGATTGTGAACATCGGTACCAGGGCCTGCTGAATTCGTCGTCAAATTAGGATTTGCCAATGATCTTGCAAACACATGTTCTCGATTCCAACGTCCTATTGAAGTACCCGATCCTTGTTGCAACGAAATAGCACGTGTTCGATCGTTTTTACTAATCCCGTCAGTATCATTATAGCCATAAATTAAAACGACGTTACCAGAAATGGAAACATCCGCATCACTTTGATGCACCACATCCCAAGTGTCTGTTGACCCCGAAGTATATGGAATTAAGTTGTCGTGTGTATTAATAATTAATGTCGAAAGTTCACTTTTAAGAACATCGCCATCTTTTGTGAAATCAACCTCAGAATAATAGGCGGGAATTTGAGCGGATAAAAAACTTGTAAAAAGAATAAAAGCGGAGAAGATCGTATAAAAGACCTTCGAAGTCGAAGTAATTTTCATAAAAGTATAATTGGTTAATTGGATGCTAAATTACAACTTATAATTGATGAAATCAAAAAATTGCGCACCATAGCAGTTCTATTTGATATAAAGTTCTATTTTTACAAAAATTAAAAAAAAACTGAATGACTTTATTACTGATGGCCGCTGGAAGCGGAAGCCGCTATGGAAAATTAAAGCAATTTGATGATTTAGGGCCTGCTGACGAATTTTTGATGGAATTTAGCATTTTTGATGCCCTCAAAAATAATTTCAACCATATTGTAGTCATTACCAAAGCTGCGAATCAATCCTTTTTAGAATCGCATCTCTCTAAATTTCTCCCTGAGGATGTGAAATTAGATGTGTTAATTCAAGATATAAACGATATCCCAGAAGGGGTTCAATTAGAAACAAAGCGCGAAAAACCTTGGGGAACTGCCCATGCCGTTTGGACCGCTCGAAATGTAATTAAAGGAAGTTTTGTAATCATCAATGCCGATGACTATTATGGTCAAAACGCTTTTGAAGGTGCCGCAAACTTCATCAAAAATAACACTTCAGATAACACCTTTGCATTGGTGGCTTACAACCTTAAAAATACACTTTCAAAGTTTGGATCGGTCTCAAGAGGCGTTTGTGAAGTTGAAAACAACCACTTAAAATCAATTATTGAACGCACTCAGATTTCCGAAAAAGAGTCTCAAATTATTGATAAAGATTCGGGTGTTACTTTAGACCCAAATGCAGCTGTTTCAATGAATTTCTGGATTTGTAATCCTTCTATTTTTACGTATATCGAAACCTATTTCTCAACGTTTTTAGAGAACTCTGATAATCTTGAAAAAAGTGAAATTTATTTACCGTTTGTAACGCAGGAAATGATGGAAAATGGCCACATCACTGTCAAGGTAATCGAAGCCCAAAGTGATTGGTTTGGAGTTACTTATTATGACGACAAAGACATCGCTGTTCAAACTTTATCTGAGCTGACTCAAAAAGGGGCTTATCCGACGCCATTGTGGAAGTAAACTGATTAATTCTCAACTTTCATACCACTGTTTTTCCATTGGACAAAACCGCCTTTTAAATCATAGACTTTTACAAAGCCTTTGGCAATTAGTTTTGAGGCACATTTTGCACTCCGACTGCCGCGCTGACAGTAGATGATAATGGGTTTGGTTGGATCTAAATGTTGAATTTTTTGTTCAAAATCTGCATCTAAGAAATCGATATTTTCAGCCGCTTGGACATGCCCTTGCTGGTACTCGTCAGGGGTTCTAACATCGACTAACTGAACGCCTTCCAACAAAGAAAGCTCCTTGAGTTCTTGGGGCGTAATAAGCACCAATACATCCGAAGTTTTCGTTTGACAACTCAAACACGTTAAGACGCCAAAAAAGGAAGTGATAATTTTTAAAAAATTCATTTTATTCTGGAATTACAGTGGCACCGTCCCAATCGTTAAAACCGCCCAAAAGATTAAATGCGGATTCAAAACCCAACTGGGTCATGATCGAACAGGCTTGTCCACTTCGTGCGCCCGATCGACAATAGACGTAATAGGTTTTTGTTTTATCGAGTTTCTCAAGTTCTGAGATGAATGCTTGCCCCCTATGAATGTCCAATTGAATGGCGCTAGGAATCATGCCTTCCTCAACTTCTTGATCGGTTCGAACATCTAAAATGATTGAATTTGAATCGGACGCTTGTTGCATCGCCCATTCTTCTTGTGATAAATCTGACATAGTCTGTAGTAAAATTGATTATTAATAGGGTATTGCTCTAGAAAATACTCTTAAATTTTAATGGAACATCCAATCGCTTTGGTTTTGTTAACTTCAATTGAGCCGCCTTTTAAAAGCGTATCAACCGCATTTTCAACATAGTAAGTTTTGACCAAAGATGGATCTGAATAATTATCATCGATCGCACCAATATACTGAACCACTGGCCCACTTTTTGTTGATTTTAAAATGTAGGTATGCGGGGTTTTTGTCGCTCCAAATTGAGGATATACCGACTGATCTGCATCCATTAAATAAGGAAATGTAAATCCTTTTTCTTTGGCACGTTGCTGCATGGCTTCCATCGAATCTCCCGGTTTTGTTGTTACATTATTAGGCATGATTGCAATTACAGGGTACCCAAGTTTTGCATATTTTTTATTCAATGCTTCGATGCGGTCTTCATAGAGCACCGCATAAGGACAGGTGTTACATGTAAAAACGACAATAAAGCCTTTGGCGGTCTCAAAATCAGAGAGAGACACAAACTTCCCATCAATGTTTTCAAGTTTAAAATCCGTGACTACATCGCCAATGTCATAGCCCTTTTCAGTAGGGATCGGCGTAAAAGCAAGCGTACTAAACAGCACAAATAATAATAGAATCATTTTCTTTTGGCGATAAAATTTTGAACTTGCTCGTGTCATATTAATTCGTTTTATGGGGTTAAAATGTTTTTAATTCAGACTCTAATTCCTTGTACGTAAAGGTACGGTTATAAAACACACGTTTCGATGCATTATAAATGAGTGTAACTGGGATGGCGCCATCCCAATCAGAATCTATTTTGGGAATCCAGGCATTCATATCTGGGTCATCTAAAACAATAACTTTAGAAGTTAATTGATGTTTTTGAATGAACGGCTGTAATTTGGTTTTGTATTGATGCGGAAAATCTAAACTGATAAGAATCACTTCTACATCGTCTTTATAATTTTTTTGGATTTCCTCAAAGTGTGGCAACTCTTTTACGCAAGGTGCGCACCAAGTCGCCCAAAAATTCACCACATAGGTTTTAGAATCGTCGCGATTAAGAAACGGTTCGATCCCAGTAAAATCATAGATTTCTAAGGGAGCTGGTTCTTTTTGGTTGGTGTTACAACTAAAAATAAAAAGGGTTAATGTGAGCAATCCATATTTCATTCGGTAAAGTTAGCAAATCAGCTGAAGGAGGCTAAAAATTTTAACAAAAAATTACCATCAAAAACCGCCTTGACAAATCAAAAAAATATCAAATTTGTAACTTAACCTTTAATTTAACACACATCATGAAACATACATTTTTAAAATCAATTTCAATCCTATCTATTTTAGTGCTGTCTGCATTCACAACTAAGGAGACAAAAGAAGTGAATATAGCCGAAAGCGTTGTCAACTGGGTTGGTCACAAAGTCACAGGGCAACATGAAGGCACTATTACGCTTCAACAAGGAGCTCTTGAGTTTAGTAACAACGAATTGACCGGTGGAAATTTTGTGATGGACATGACGACTATCAATACAACCGATCTTGAAGGAAACTACAAAGATAAACTAGATGGTCATTTAAAAGCGGATGATTTTTTTGGAGTTGAAGCCCACAAAACGGCGTCACTTATCTTTACTTCAGTCTCAAAAAACGACTCCAACTATGCGGTTGAAGGTGACTTAACAATCAAAGGGATTACCAATAAAATTAGTTTTGTTTTAGCACTTACAGAAAATAGCGCTACCACAGCTTTAAAAGTAGATCGTACCAAATATGGAATCAAATATGGATCTGCTAGTTTCTTTGATGGCTTAAAAGACAAAGCAATCTATGATGAGTTTGATTTAAATGTTTCGTTAAAGTTTTAATTATTTTTAAAATTAACTTTGGTATCTATAAAAACGTTCTTATCTTTGAGCTTTAAATAAATTATGAATCAATCTTTAAATAATACTTGGTGGTGGTGCTCTCGAAAAAAAAAATCGTGATCCACTCTTTGTATGTTTAAATCAAAATATCAAGGCTTGTCATTCACGACAAGCCTTTTTTTTATGAAAAAATTTGAACTAAAAACACATTACAAAAAAATACTCGCCGATACCATATCGCCTGTGAGTGTGTATCTGAAAATTCGTGATAAGTTTCCGAATAGCATTTTACTGGAAAGTAGTGACTATCACGGCAATGACAACAGTTTCTCTTACATCTGCTGCAATCCAATTGCATCGATAAAAGTAGAAAACAAGGTGATTACCAAAACGTATCCCGATCACAGTATGGAGACCTTGCCCGTCATAAAGGATCAGGTCACCATGGAAATCGATGCCTTTACAAAACAGTTTAAAACTCAAAAAGACACTAGTTTTAAGTTTATAAACAATGGAATGTTTGGGTTTACCGCTTACGATGCGGTTCAATATTTTGAAGATATCGATATTTCTAAAAAGGAAAATTCTATCGAGATTCCTGAGATGTATTACGCCATTTATCAAAATATTATTGCGATCAATCATTTTAAAAATGAGGCCTATATTTTTGCACATTGCTACGAGTCTGAAAGTAATATTGATGCGATCGACCATTTGATTAAAATGCAAAGTTTTGCGTCCTATGATTTTGAGTCAAAAGGCGACATTAGTTCAAACTTGACGGATGACGAATTTAAATCTCATGTCGATTTGGCCAAAAAGCACTGTGCACGTGGCGATGTGTTTCAGTTGGTGCTCTCTAAAAAATTTCAACAAGATTTTAAAGGGGACGACTTTAATGTTTACAGGGCTTTACGAAGCATCAACCCCTCGCCCTATCTCTTTTATTTTGATTATGGGAAATTTAAAATATTTGGAAGTTCTCCAGAAGCGCAATTAGTTGTCCAGGATCAAAACGCCGAAATCCATCCGATTGCTGGCACCTTTGCCCGTACCGGCGATGATTTGAAAGACGCCAAATTGGCCAAAAAATTAGTCGCCGATAAAAAAGAAAACAGCGAGCATGTGATGTTAGTCGATTTAGCCCGAAACGACTTAAGTCGCCATTGTACAGAAGTAACGGTCAAAAAATACCGAGAAGTTCAATTTTTCTCTCACGTGATTCATTTGGTGAGTAAAGTCCTCGGAAAGGTTCGAAAAAACACCCCAACCATGCAAATTGTAGCCGATACCTTTCCGGCAGGAACCCTTAGTGGTGCTCCCAAATACAAAGCAATGGAACTGATTGAAACGTATGAAAAAACAAGCCGTGCGTTTTATGGTGGTGCGATTGGATTTATGGATTTCGAAGGAAACTATAACCATGCCATTATGATACGAACGTTTTTAAGTAAAAACTACCAATTGCATTGGCAAGCGGGCGCAGGAATTGTTTCAAAATCAAAGTCCGAAAACGAATTACAAGAAGTATATAATAAACTAGGCGCACTCACAAAAGCCATTAAACTTGCCGAAACCATTTAAAGTATGAAGAAGATATTAGTCATCGATAACTACGATAGTTTTACGTTTAATTTAGTGCATTATCTAGAAGAGCTAGAATGTGAGGTCACAGTGCTTCGAAATGATAAGTTTGATCTTGAAGACATTCATTATTTTGATAAAATCGTACTTTCGCCTGGACCCGGAATTCCTGAAGAAGCGGGCCTTTTAAAAGCCGTCATTAAACGCTATGCTTCCAGCAAAAGTATTCTTGGAGTTTGTTTGGGACAACAAGCCATTGCCGAAGTTTTTGGCGGGCAACTCATCAATTTAGAGGAAGTATATCACGGGGTACATACCGACATCACTATTATTGTGGATGATGAAAATTTGTTCGATCAAATGGAAAAAACTATCGAAGTCGGTCGTTACCACTCATGGGTGGTGGACCCAAATTTACCAGAAGTATTAGAAGCCACTTCAGTGGACGAAAATGGACAAATTATGTCCTTGAGACACAAACTATTTGATGTAAAGGGCGTTCAATTTCATCCAGAATCGGTGCTTACACCGAACGGAAAACAACTATTAAAAAACTGGATAAATTCATAAACAGATGAAACACGTTTTAAACAGACTTACGAACCATCAAACTATTTCTGCTGAGGAAGCAAAACAGATTTTGATCAATATATCCAAAGGGGATTATAATCAAAGTCAAATTGCGGCCTTCCTCACCATTTTCATGATGCGTAGTGTGACCCTCGAAGAGTTGAAAGGATTTAGAGATGCCCTTTTAGAATTGTGTATCCCTGTAGATTTAGCTGCTTATAATCCCATCGATTTGTGTGGCACAGGCGGCGACGGAAAAGACACTTTTAACATCTCTACCCTGTCTTCATTTGTAACGGCA
This sequence comes from uncultured Flavobacteriaceae bacterium, assembly GCA_905479095.1. Lineage (GTDB taxonomy): Bacteria > Bacteroidota > Bacteroidia > Flavobacteriales > Flavobacteriaceae > Hel1-33-131. Next base: position 4,627 of record CAJQLD010000054.1, on the reverse strand, counting down.
GCCGCAGGGGTTCCAGTCGCAAAACACGGCAATTATGGCGTGTCCTCTGCTTGTGGATCCTCGAATGTATTAGAATCGTTAGGAGTGAAATTCTCAAATGACGTTGACTTTTTAGAACGTGCGATTGCCACTACTGGCATTTGCGTGTTACATGCACCCTTGTTCCATCCAGCGATGAAAAATGTGGCGCCTATTCGTCGTGAATTAGGCGTGAAAACATTTTTTAATATGCTAGGACCGATGGTGAATCCATCCTTTCCAAAAAACCAAATGGTTGGGGTGTTTAGCTTGGAATTGTTGCGATTGTATAGTTACTTATATCAGGATACCGACAAAAATTACAGCATTGTACACGACCTGGGTGGTTATGATGAAATCTCTTTAACCAACAGTGTGAAAATTGTATCCAACCATTCGGAGGTGCTTTTTTCGGCCGAAGATTTAGGCTTAAAAAATAATACGCAAGCAGCGATTTTTGGTGGAAATACTGTGGCAGATGCTTCTAAAATATTTAAAACCATCATCAGTGGAAACGGTACAGAAGCTCAAAATAATGTGGTGTGCTCCAATGCGGGACTTGCCATTGCAACCGCTAAAAAAACCACTCACAAAGAGGGTTACGAACAGGCCAAAGAAGCCCTGTTTTCAGGAAAAGCAAATGAATGTCTTACCAAATTAATTGCGCTATCATGAGTAGTATATTAGACCGTATCGTCGCTGATAAACGTATTGAAGTGGCCCTTCGAAACCAACTGATTCCCATAAAACAATTGGAACAATCGGTGTTGTTTGAGCGCCACTGCCCTTCGCTAAGTACGCGATTGCAGCAGAGTACTTCAGGCTTGATTACCGAGCATAAACGTCGATCCCCTTCAAAAGACTGTATCAATCAAAACTTGAACGTGCAGGACGTGGCAAAAGGCTATGAAACTGCTGGAGCCTGTGGGATGTCTGTTTTGACCGATATGAAATATTTTGGGGGCAGTTTAGAGGATTTATTAACGGCAAGAGCCAGTTGTGAAATGCCTTTACTTCGAAAAGAATTTATTATTGACCCGTATCAAATTGTGGAAGCAAAAGCCTATGGCGCCGATGTGATTTTACTGATTGCTGCTATTTTGAGTCGCGAAGAAATTCAAGCATTTTCAACCCTTACCCAAAAATTAGGCATGGAAGTTTTGCTGGAAATTCACAACGAAGCCGAATTACATAAATCGCTGATGCCCTCCCTAAATATGATTGGTGTGAACAACCGAAACCTTAAAACCTTTGAAGTTAGTTTAGAAACCAGTAAAACACTGAGCGCGTTAATTCCGGATGAATTTATAAAAATTTCTGAAAGTGGGATCCGTACCGTGGAAGACATTCAAAGTTTGCAACCTTATGGGTACAAAGGATTTTTGATCGGTGAAAGTTTTATGAAAACCGACCACCCTGGGGCGAGTGCAACTGCCTTTATAAAACAATTGAACAGATGAAACTAAAAATATGTGGCATGCGATATGAGGATAATATTCGGTCGATTGCGACCATCGAACCCGACTATTTGGGCTTTATCTTTTTTGAAGGTTCATCCCGTCATGTCTCAGAGTCTATTCCTACGGTCCCAGCATCCATCAAAAAAGTAGGTGTTTTTGTAAATGCATCGTATGACACCATCGTTGAAAAAATCAATACCTACGGATTGCAAGCCGTGCAATTACATGGCGAAGAAACCCCCGAATTTTGTCAATCCTTACAAGCACTTAATATTGAAATAATCAAAGTATTCTCTATTAAAAATGAGTTTAATTTTGAAGTCTTAGCACCCTATGAAACGGTCTGTGACTTTTTTCTTTTTGATACCAAAGGGCCGTTAGCCGGTGGAAATGGCTATTGTTTTGACTGGTCGGTATTAGAAAAATATCCCTCTTCCAAACCCTATTTTTTGAGTGGTGGGATCGGGTTAGAAAACTTAAATCAATTACAAGAGTTTAAAAACAGTCCCGCAGCAACCTACTGCCATGCAGTGGATGTGAACAGTCAATTTGAAATGGCTCCAGCGAAAAAAGATAAAAAATTATTAGAAAAATTTAAACAATTATTATGAGTTATCACGTCAATGAAAAAGGCTACTACGGTCAATTTGGAGGCGCATTTATTCCAGAAATGCTGTATCCTAATGTTGAAGAATTACGTCTCAACTATTTAAAAGTGATGGCCGAACCCGATTTCAAAAAAGAGTTCGATCAATTGCTAAAAGATTATGTGGGCCGACCAACACCACTCTATTTTGCAAAGCGTTTATCCGCAAAATACAATACCAAAATATATTTGAAGCGTGAAGATTTATGCCATACAGGCGCGCATAAAATCAACAATACGATTGGACAAATATTAATGGCCAAACGTCTCAAAAAAACGCGGATTATTGCAGAAACCGGTGCGGGACAACATGGCGTGGCCACGGCGACGGTTTGTGCCTTAGCTGGTTTAAAGTGTATTGTTTATATGGGCGAAATTGACATCGCACGACAAGCACCTAATGTGGCTCGTATGAAAATGCTCGGCGCAGAAGTGCGTCCAGCACTGTCTGGAAGTCGTACTTTAAAAGATGCGACCAATGAAGCCATTCGCGATTGGATTAATAACCCCGTCGATACGCATTATATTATTGGAAGTGCCGTTGGTCCCCATCCCTACCCGGATATGGTGGCGCGTTTTCAATCGGTAGTGTCGGAAGAAACCAAATGGCAATTAAAAGAAGTTGAAGGCCGTGAAAACCCTGACTATGTGGTGGCTTGTGTGGGTGGTGGTAGCAATGCTGCGGGGGCCTATTACCATTATTTGAATGAACCCGAGGTCAAACTCATTGCTGTGGAAGCGGCAGGGAAAGGCATTTATACGGGTGAAAGTGCCGCCACATCGGTGCTTGGAAAAGAAGGCGTCATTCACGGCAGTAAAACCTTATTAATGCAAACCAACGACGGTCAAATTACGGAGCCCTACTCTATTTCGGCAGGACTCGATTACCCCGGAGTTGGCCCTATGCATGCGCATTTGTATGAAACCAAACGGGCGGAATTTATTTCGGTGACCGATGATGAAGCCATGACCGCTGGTCTGGAATTGTCGCAACTCGAAGGCATTATCCCGGCGATTGAAACCTCCCACGCCTTGGCCATTTTTGAAGATAAAAAATTTAAGCCAGAAGACGTTGTAGTCATTAGTTTATCGGGACGTGGCGATAAAGATTTGAATACCTATATTGATTATTTTAAACTCTAAGATTGTGAATCGAATACAAGCAAAATTACAAGAAGATAAAAAACTATTATCTATTTATTTTACGGCGGGATACCCCAACTTAAATGATACGGTTACAACAATTAAAAACTTGGAAAACAATGGCGTTGATATGATCGAAATTGGCTTGCCGTTTAGTGATCCATTGGCCGATGGCCCCACCATTCAGGCGAGTTCAACGCAGGCCTTGCACAATGGCATGACTTCAACGGTGTTGTTTGACCAGCTGAAAGACATCCGAAAAACAGTGTCGATTCCCTTGGTTTTGATGGGCTATTTTAATCCGATGCTCCAGTTTGGTGTGGAAGCCTTTTGTAAAAAATGCCAAGAAGTGGGCATTGATGGATTGATTATTCCAGACCTGCCTGTAGAAGTCTATCACGAGGAATATAAAGCTATTTTTGAACGGTATGGTTTGCTGAATATCTTTTTGATTACGCCACAAACCAGCGAATCTCGCATCCGCTATATGGACAGCATTTCTGAAGGATTTATCTATATGGTGAGTAGTGCCAGCACCACAGGAAGCCAAAGTGGTTTTGGAAATGAACAAACCGATTATTTTAAACGCATTGCCGACCTGAAACTCACCAACCCACAAATTATTGGGTTTGGAATTTCGGACCATGAGACGTTTAGCCAAGCCACACACTATGCCAAAGGGGCCATTATTGGCAGTGCCTTTATAAAGCATGTGACGGCGCATGGGGTGCATGACTTGGGCAAATTTACAGAACCGCTGCTAAAGGGCTGAAAATAGGCTTAAAGGGTTAAAAATCACGTATTTCTTTAGAAGTCCGTGATTTTTTTTGTGCAAATTAATTTTTTTACATACCTTTGGCGTTAGTAACGCAAAACAATACCATGATTATTTCATTTGGTTCTAAAGAGACTGAGCAAATTTGGAATGGCATACGGGTCAAAAAAATGCCTCTAGACATCCAAAACGTTGGGCGGCGGAAATTGAGAATGCTTAATAATTCGACTGACATTACAGATTTGCGTATTCCTCCCTCAAATCGACTTGAAAAGTTATCAGGGAATTTAAGCGGTTTTTATAGCATCCGAATCAACAAACAGTGGCGGCTGATTTTCCGGTGGAATACAGGAAATGCAGCTAAGGTTCAAATAATTGATTATCATTAATAAAAAAACACATGGAAAAATTAACAAATATTCACCCGGGGGAGATTTTAAGTCTTGAGTTTCTTGAGCCATTAAGGATTTCGGCTTACCGACTCTCCAAAGACTTAGGGATTCCGCAAACTCGAATATCAGAAATCACAAAAGGCAGAAGAAGAATTACTGCGGATACAGCTTTGCGTTTGAGTAAATATTTTGG
>CAJQLD010000053.1 GCA_905479095.1 uncultured Flavobacteriaceae bacterium | reverse complement strand
TTTCTGGCAAAGAATCTGATGACGCAACAATCAAAGGATTTCCGCCCTCATGGACTGGCTTGAATGGAAGAGAGAATACTCCAGCCTCAGGATTGTACATGGGATACAGGTCTTAAATAAAAACAATACTTTAAATAAAAATACACCTCAGTGATTCGCTGGGGTGTATTTATATATATGCATCCTTACAGAAATGCTATAAAATATAATTCAGTCGGCTTGTTTATGACGGACTCACCGGGAGCAAGCCCGGATACTGATAGTTTATACTTTTTCAACAGAGTTCAATCGGCCAGTTTGTCTGTAGATGTACAGAGGCAAAATGTACAGCACATAGGAAGCGAAGATTTCTTAGACAGAAAAATAGTTTCCGAGCCGAACATACAACTAAGCATAGACTATTTGCTAACAGACGGATACGAAGAAAAAACTTTGGGCTTAAATACTGCCCAAAAAGGAGAAAGCATGACGAGCGGCAGCATGTATTCAAACCTCAGAGAGGATAAAAGTGTTCTAATTGCAGTCGGCAGAGAACAGTTTGATTTAACAGGATACGCCAACCGAGAGAATGGATATTCTGGAACAGACATAATAGGAATAGGTAATTGTTATATAACTGATTATTCAATAAGTGCTGGGGTTGGGGATTTTGCTAAAGCATCTGTTTCAATGGTGGGTTCAAATGTAAGATATTCATGCGAGGGGTCAGGAGAAGGAGGATATAGTTGGCTGGACAATATAAACCAAATGGCATTCTTGATGACCCAATTAAATGGATTCATAAACCTGCAAGATGGAGGAATGATTCCACTAGGATCAAGCGAGAGAAAAATATATAAAGGTGGTGTACAAATTCCTTCTTTAGATTTGGTTAATAGCGGAATTGATCCAGTTGGACCTGTGGTGGAAAGGGGTGGAGAATCAGTGCAATTAGGAGCAGGAATAAAATTTGATCCAGTAATGCACAAGAGTCCTGTTTCCGCAATACCCCCCGGAGGAATAAACGTAAACGTAAAAAATCTTAATATGGGCGGCCCAATACTTTCGGGGCTGAACGAAGGGTCTTGTACAAAAGGCTCAGCAAACATACAGAACTTCAACATCTCTTTGCCGTTTGATAGGGAGAATCTATATGGTTTTGGATCAATGCATGCATACGGAAGAAAAATGAAATACCCGCAGGTAGGAACTATATCTTTTTCTTTATTAGCTAGCGCTTTCAATACTGGAGACTTAAGAACAATGTTTTGCGATGACGAAGAGTATGAGATAGAAATCAACTTAAACAATCAATGTGACTTTACTTGCGCTCCATCAAGTGAGCATGAAACTTATATCAAGTATATTATTAATAATGCTAAGTTTGATAATTATTCATTTAATGAATCAATTGGTTCTATAGCTACTGTTGATTGTAATTTTAGTTTTGGAGTAAGTCGTAATAATGGATTCTTTATGAGTGGGTCTTTTGAGGAGTATTATTTAGCTTTACAGAGGCAGGGTTTAGTTGAGCTTCAGGACGGCTCATTAATACCCGTGTAAATAAGATCAATAAACATCAATGTAGATATTTTTTAGGTGTACATATAGATGGTTATTAATATAATCAATAAACAAGGTATAAGGTAATATGGCAGGAATGAGGGCAGATGTAACGCTTAACGTTAATACTTCTAAGGCAAAGAGAAGTATGGACCGCGCTGCTGCGGAGATAAATAGATCTATAAATGGAGTAAGTAAAAAGCAAATTTCATTCAATGTTAATGGAAAAAGCTTTACTCAGCCACTTGGCAGAATAACGGCGTCAGCTAATGAATTTACAAAATCACTAGAGGCATCTAATGCTCGGGTTATTGCTTTTGGTGCTTCTGTAGGAATAATTAACGGAATATCTGAAGCGTTTAAGGCTTTAGTCGTAGAGACCGTAAAGTTTGAAAAAGTCTTACAAGATATAAATGTTATTGTTGGGGCTTCTGCGGGAAAACTGCAAGAATTTGGTGATGGATTATTTGACGTAGCAAGAAATACGGCTCAAGCTTTTACGGTTTCCGCCGAAGCTGCTCTTGAGTTTTCCAGGCAAGGTCTTACTATGGAGGAGACTTTAAGAAGAACTAATGATGCTTTAATTTTAACTCGATTAACTGGGCTGGACGCGGCTTCAGCCGTGTCTGGTTTAACCGCAGCCGTTAATGCTTTTGGAGATGCTGGACTTTCAACCACGGATATAATTGATAAATTGGCAGCTGTTGACGTTAAGTTCGCAGTAAGCTCTGAGGATTTAATTAAAGCTTTAGAACGAACTGGGGCTGTTGCGATTGACGCAGGTGTTGAGATTGACAGTTTAATTGGTTTGGTGACAGCGCTGCAACAAACAACTGCTCGAGGTGGAGCCGTTATTGGTAATGGATTAAAAACAATCTTCACAAGAATACAAAGGCCTGAATCAATAAGGCAGCTAGAAGAAATAGGTATCGCTGTTAAGAATTTATCTGGATCCATATTGCCTGCCGACAAGATAATGGTAAACATGGCTAAATCGTTCGATAACTTAAGCCAGTCGCAACAATCCAATATTGTTCAATTTTCAGCAGGAATATTTCAAGCCAATGTTTTTAGAGCAGCGTTAAGGGACTTAGGTAAGGAGCAAAGCATTCAAGCCCAGGCTACTGAAATAGCAGGAAATGCAGCTGGCGATGCAGCGCAAAAGAATGAAATGCTAAACAAAACGATGTCAGCAATGGCATCACAAACAACCACATCTATCCAGGAGCTTGCGGAGATACTTGGGACAATTGGTTTGGCTCCCGATATTGATTTCTTTTTGTCGTCTATAAAAGACGGAATTGATGGCATAAAAAACACGCTAGGAGGAGGAGAAGACGAGGGCAGCACTTTTGCGAAGGGATTAGTTAAGGGCATAGGTAATGTAATAACTGGGCCTGCAGCTATAGCCTTTGGGGCCATCTTTATAAAACTCTTTGTTAATATTGCTAAGTTTGCTAGAACTTCGTTAAAGGATGTTCTGGGCATAGTTAATGAGAAAGATAAAATAAGGGCAATGGAGGAATCTATACTTAAGGCTCTTGGTGAAAATATAAAACTACAAGAAGGGCTAAGCAATCTAGAAGACGACAGAAAAGCTCAAGAAATGTTTATATTAGGAATAATAGAAAAGCAAAACAGCGCAATGAGCGAGCAGGTTAGTCTTGCTGCGAGGCTAGCCAAGCCATTAGTTAAGGCTGGAATTAATCCTGATTTTTCAAAAAATGAAGCATCTGGGATGGTTCCAGTTGCGGCATCAGGAATGATACCCGAATCTTCTAAGAAGAAAGAAAGACAAGGGGCCGCTAAGGGTGGTTATGCAGCAGGAGCTATAGACTCAATGAACGTAAAAGGGGTCGGCACTGTTGTTTACAATAAAGCCGAAAAGGTTAAGCAATTCCCTGGAATGAGTCAGCCTGCAATCATGCCCCCAAAAGAGAGCAGGGCGGGAAAGGGATACAAAGATGCTTTTGCTGGTCAGCACGGATTTGATCCATATGCTAGCGGTGGGCTTGTTCCCAACTT